>JBLNFC010000472.1:0-5642 GCA_050263355.1 Acidobacteriota bacterium | reverse complement strand
GCAAGCAAGCCGAGATAAACGCAAATCGGAGACACTCCGACCAAGTCTTCCGAGAGTGGGCCAGAGGAGAGCAGAACGTTGCGATTGAGCAACGAGATCACTTCAGGATCTCACTGTCGGAGAATGAGCGGGAACAGATTGAAAATCGGCTTCAGGAACTTTTGAACGACTACCCACAGTTATCAACTGTTGCGGTTCGACCGCCAAATACCCCTGCAACGACGCCCCCCATCCCTGATGAGGCATTGGAAGAGTATTACTTCTTGAACGATTTGGTCGGCTGAGCAGAGGGGGCAGAATTCAAGAGTCGGAGTAAGCGGCACGCCGAGACTGCGACTTGTGAGTTACACACGCCCACGAAGCTAGTCCCCCAATAGGCAACGCGTTGACGCGGACCTGCGGGAAAGAATCGAGTGTGGGGATACCGCGGTAAATAGTGCTCCAGGGACTGCTCCTCTTGCCGCGAGGGACACATGGTTCGGAAAGTAATCGTCGCGCACGACTTGTTGTTCATTGTTGGGTGCGAAAATGCTGGGGTAGACTGTCGTCCCCGAGGGATCGAAAGCAAACACGAGCGCTGCGCAAAGGGGCGTGATGACAACTGCATATCTGGAAGAAGTCAATCCCTGGCAGGCACAGGTTCTCCGCTCTGACTTGGCCGCGAAGAAGCTCGGGCTTGATGAAGGTCTGTGGAAGATACTGCGCGAACCCACCCGCGAAGTGATCGTGCATGTACCCGTACAGATGGATGATGGAACGCTGGAGGTATTCACCGGATTCAGAGTGCAACACTCCATCGATCGCGGGCCGGCCAAGGGCGGCATCCGTTACAGTCCCGATCTCACCCTGGACGAGGCGCGCGCGCTCGCAAGTTGGATGACCTGGAAGTGTGCCTTGGTGAACATCCCATTCGGTGGTGCAGCGGGTGGGGTGATTTGTGATCCAGACAAAATGTCTAAACGTGAAGTCGAGCGGCTCACGCGACGGTACACTGCTGCAATGATGGACGTCTTGGGTCCGGAAAAAGACATCTCTGGCCCCGACATCAACACGAACGAACAGATCATGGCCTGGATCATGGATACCTACTCCATGCATGTACGCCATACCGTCACGGCCGTTGTGACCGGGAAGCCGCTCGGATTGGGCGGCTCGCATGGACGCACGGAGGCCACGGGACGTGGACTGATGATCGTCTGCGACGAAGCCCTTAAGAGGCTCCGCATGCATCGAGACCACACGCGAGTAATCATCCAGGGTTTCGGGAATGTAGGCTCTACTGCCGCGCGGTTAATGCATGCACGCGGGTACAAGATCGTCGGGGTATCCACGAGTACAGGCGGTCTATATAACAAAAACGGCATCGACATTGATGCACTCTGGATGCACTACAAGCGTGCCCACACTCTAGTGGGTTTTCCCGGGGGAGAAGAGACCGACACAGCCGCATTGCTAGTCAGCGAATGCGACATTCTCATTCCAGCCGCTGTCGAGAACCAGATCACAAGCCGCAATGCGGACCGGCTAAAAGCCCAGATCGTTTGTGAGGGAGCTAACGGTCCCACTACGGCCGAGGCGGATGACATTCTCGCCGATAAACGGATCTTCGTTATCCCTGACATCCTGGCGAACTCAGGCGGGGTTACCGTGTCCTACTTTGAATGGGTACAAGATAGACAAGGCTATTTTTGGCATGAATCAGAGGTCAAGGACCAGCTGGGACATATCATGCGCGCTTCCTTCGCAGAAGTCTCACACTACGCCGAGACTAAGCACGTTAGTAACCGGATTGCGGCTTACATGCTAGCAGTGGACCGAGTCGCCTACACCCTAAGGCAGCGCGGCATTTACGCATAACTCTCTTCAGTTGCTCGCTTCAGAGGTGCTAACGGGCAAAAGCAGCACCTAGTCACTGATCCTGTGATTTTCAGAGCCTCCACTCACCCATTGACTAGTCGCTGATATAGCAACCTAAGGCCGATTCCGGTGTGGAGCTACGTCGGTCACGTGGAGTTATCCAGACCGCTTTTTTCTCAGGAATCTACCGCCAATCCAACCATGACCAACAGGGCAGCGTTGCAAGCGCTGGATGTCGGTAGACACCATGGCTTTTACCCTCTCGAGGTAACATTCTCACTCAGAACCGAACACTGCGCATTCGAAACGGCAATCCGACCTCAGTTGGCACACACACATTTATAAGAAACTTGGAAGATGAGTCTGCTGACCGACAGACTGTCGGTTCGGCTGGGAGATGGTTCGATCTTTTGCCAGGGCAGCGCAAGGACACATGGTTCGCGAAGACAAACTACGCGCTATCCAAAGCAGCCCACGCACGTATCCAAAACAGCCCCTCCCGCCGACAGCCCCTCCGAGAATCAGATAGAGTCTCTACATGGCAAATCGCGCACCTGCCAAACGACGTCCTCGCAAAGCCAAGCCGCACACCAAAGGTCTTGATCCGGCACAGTGCAGGTTAGAGCAATCCGAAGGATCTGCCGCGGAAGCCACAAGAGCAGTCGAGAAGGCTGGGGGCTGCGTGGTGGGCCTCTATAAGGATCCACTTGGCGGACATCAGACCCTGCTCTCGATTCTTCCTATCGACAAGGTCGAGCCCACGCCATTTCAACGCGACCTGTCCGACGCTCACCACAAACGTTTGGCCGACGTTATCAGCAAGACTGGGCGTTTTCTCGATCCGGTCATCACCGTCATGGCGCCCGACGGCAGCTTCTGGACACCCAACGGTCGGCATCGCCTTGAGGCCATGCGCCGCCTCGGAGCTAAGTCCATTACGGCTCTCGTGGTCCCCGAACGCGAGGTTGCGTGGCAGATCTTGGCTCTGAACACGGAGAAAGCACATAACCTCAAAGAGCGGTCCTTGGAAGTCATCCGCATCTACCGTGGCCTGGTCGAGGAAGATGCGTCGCGCCCGGAATCCGGATTTGCTTTCTATCTCGATCATGCCGCGCTTGTCACTCTGGGGGTCTGCTACGAACGAGTCGCACGGTTTGGTGGAGGTGCTTACCACTCGATCCTCCGGCGCCTTGAGAACTTTAGTGACGAGCCGTTGCGATCGGCACTTAAGCATCATGAGAAGCGGGCCACTATAGTGCTGGACCTCGAGGAAAGAGTCGCCGCGGTGGTCAAGAAGCTAAAGGAACGGGGACTGGTAAGTCCGTATTTGCGTTCATTTGTCGTGGCGCGCATCAACCCGTTGCGCTGGATCAAGGGCGACGCTCCATCTTTTGAAGATGTTCTGAAGACGATGCACGAACGGATAGCGAAATTCAACGTCGAGAAGATCAAGCCTCAGGATCTTGCCGGCGCCGCGGGTCCGCCCGACGAAGAGACATAGAAGGAGACCACGAATGACGAACTCATCTGTCAGAAAACATGCAGGGCCTGGGCCAGCGAGTGACCAACCTCCGGTCCCGGAGCCGGCGTTCGGCGAGCTTGCGCGCACGCTGGTTTACTTGGGCCGAATCGGTAGCCTCTCGACCGTTTCGCGAAAACAGCCGGGGTTCCCGTTCGGATCGGTGATGCCCTACGGGTTGGACGATCACGGGCGTCCCATTTTCCTGATCAGCACAATGGCGATGCATACGCAAAACCTGCAAGCCGACCCCCGCGCTAGCTTGCTTGTGACCCAGGATGATGGCGGTGATCCACTCGGAGCATCCAGGGTCACGCTGCTGGGAAACGTTCTACCGATACCGGAGTTGGAGTTGGCAGAGGCTCGCGAACTTTACCTGGCACGCTATAGCAATAGCAAGTACTGGGTCGATTTTGAAGACTTTTCGTTCTACCGCATGAATGTCGTGGATCTGTACTACGTGGGTGGCTTCGGAGTCATGGGCTGGGTATCGGACTCAGAATATGCCCGCAGCCAACCAGATCCCCTTGCTGACTCAACGGCCGAAATCATTCAGCACATGAACGCCGACCACAAGGATGCGCTCGTCTTGCTTGCCCGGAAATTTGCTCGCACGGAGTCAACGGAAGCAACGCTGACAGCCGTCGATCGCCTGGGTTTTCATGTCCGGTTGAAGACTTCGGATGGCGTGCGTGGCGCCCGCATCGCATTTTTGCGCGAGGTGCGCAATCCGACTGAGACCAGGAAAGTTTTGGTGGAAATGGTGCAGCAGGCGCGCTCGTCGGCCGAATAAACTCTGACATGGCGCACAAGGAGCACACAACGGGGAAGAAAAACCGAGCGAGACTGAGTGCCACCACTCAGTCCCATTCTGACGCACAATCTCACGAACAACACATACAGGCGGCACACAAGAGATCACGAAGAACGCTAGATCCCGAGCCCTAAGTCAGCCAGCAAATCTGGCACGCGGGCGACACACAGTGCTCGTCTCCATGTTTAACTTCCGCATTGCCCGTAAACCGGAAGTAATCGCGAACGGGTTCCCTAAGCCGACTTATCGGGACAAATCAAAAGGCTGCTGAATTAGTTGCGTCCAACGATCGCGCAAAATCACTATCTCGCTGCGCAGCACTCCGTTTTCGTCTACGACTCTCAAAAGGCACTCACAGCTGCTGCCCGTCCAATTCTTCAAGCCACGATAACATCGTGAGTTTCTGCTCTGCGGCGTATAAGTAAGCCACCAGACTTACGATTCGAGTATCTTCCCCGCGTTTTACCAAGTCTCCTGCTCGCTGCGATTGAGCGCCCGAACCGAACAAAGCTGCGGAAGCAGATTATGCGATTGCAACACATGCATGCGCGTGATAACCTCCGGTCGCTGCGGTGCAGGAAGGTTTTTTGTTGTCCCGACACCAAGTCGTCAGGCACCTTCCGTTCGCAGTCATAGTCTCGCTCGTTCTAACGTTCCCACCTACTCGGTCATTCGCACAGGGTTGAATGCCGATACGCTTCAACCTGCCCGGTCTGGGCAGGAATATCGGTCCTCTCAGAGCACACCAATGGCAGCTCGATGTAGCCTACCGGTACTTACATACTGACCAGTTCTATGTCGGTTCGGAGGTCAATGACAGTGCCGGTCCCTTTGGGACGGGTCCCGATATCACGGTTCATTCCTGGGAATTTACGCTGAATTATGGTCTTACCAATCGGATCAACCTGGCGTTAAGGTTTCCCTTCGCGGCGGGCACAGTATCACGTTTGTATGCCGATTTGAATCGTCATCGCAACTCGGCAACCGGGTTAGGTGACATCAGTGCGATCGGAACAATATGGGTCTGGGATCCCAGTAAGCACCCTAGAGGGAATGTTGCTCTCGGATTCGGTGTAAAAACTCCGAGCGGAGACAATGCGGTCAGCGGCAGAGTCTTTCCGGCTAGCGGCCCCCCGACCCGGGCACCCGTGGACCAACCCATCCAGCTCGGCGACGGCGGATGGGGAATTATTCTCCAGACGCAGGCGTATCGTACGATGTCCCGCAGAACCTCAGGATATGTGAACGCGTCGTACCTGCTGAGCCCAAAGGAGACGACGGATGTGCTCTCACCGATTCCTGGCCGGAGGTGGGGCGCGCCCGATATCTATTCCGCCCGGCTCGGAGTAGCCTATGCTCTGCTTCCGGAGAAGGCGCTCTCGTTAAGCCTGGGACCCCGGATTGACGGCCTTCCCCTCCGGGACTTGATCGGCGGCAACGACGGTGACATTC
>JBLNFC010000471.1:0-4871 GCA_050263355.1 Acidobacteriota bacterium | reverse complement strand
ATCGCCTTCTTCCAGTCTCGCAGTTCGCAATAAATCCTGCAGGTCAGGAAGCTTTTGCTTGAGCTTCAGCACCGGGTCAAACAGGTCTCCCATCTCATCTACGCGTTTCAGAACGTCGTCCGCCTCAAACACCACCAGCTTGGGATCTTTCTTTGCAAGCACGCGCTCAACTTCTTCCCAGTGCAAGGGTGTCGAAACTGTCGGTCTTTCTCGCGCCCGTAGCGAGTAAACCGAAATAGTCGTTTTGTGTTCGTCGTTCTGACTCCAATCGACCAGAATCTTTCCCACCCGCAATGCCTTCTTCATGTCGGAAACGATCAGGTCGGGGTGCTCCTCTTCCAGTAGGCGAGCCAGCGCGTGGGCAAATGGTTTCGTCTTCTCGTAAGTGGTGGGCGTATGCAGGGGAACATAAACCTGGAGCCCCTTGGAACCCGAACTCTTGGGAAAACTCTTCAAACCCAAATGCGTGAAGATGTCCCGCAGCCAGATGCCAACCTGCGCACACTGAACCATGTCAGCCGGCGCACCCGGATCAAGGTCGAAAACAATCATCGTAGGAGACTGGATATCTTTGGCCAGCGAGAGCGAAGGATGCAGTTCCAGCGATGCTAGGTTGGCGACCCAGATGAGCGTGGCCAGATCATTGGCCAATACATAATTCACATTGCGCTTATTGCCGTAGCTCCAGATGGGCACGGTTTTAATCCAGTCGGGCCGGTGCACCGGAGCGTTCTTTTCGAAGAAGAACTCCTCATTGACGCCGCCCGGGTAACGCTTCATCGTGAGCGGCTTGTTCTGCAAGTGAGGCAGTAGCACTGGAGCGATACGCGCGTAGTAGTCGATCACCTGCCCCTTGGTAAATCCAGCAGCGGGATACAGAACCTTCTCGAGGTTCGACAGCTTCAGGTGCTTACCTTCGATTTCGACAACGGGTGAATTGTTGGGCATGCGTCGGTAAGATGCAGATTGTCGGCCTAAGTCTATCTTAGAAGCCCTGCCCAAAATAGCTGGCCACGGCGCATAGGGTCGGGATCGGAACTGCTCGTCTCCAGCTCGTCGGAAGCTTGGGCCAGTCTAAGTTGAAGCAGTTTGACAAGCCCGCTGGTGCCCGCGTAACTTCGAAATTTCTCCCGCATGTTTTCGTCGCCGCAGTTCGGAGGTGCCATGAAAGCCCGCTTGCTTCCTGCAATCGTGATGTCTGTTCTGTTCACATACTCAGCTTTCACTCAGGACATTTCGTCGCTCGAGAAGAAAATCACGGTCAAGAAGCTCGCCAACGGCCTCACCGTGATCTTGATGGAACGTCCCGAAGCTCCCGTGTTCTCTTTTTTCACGTATGTGAATGCCGGGTCTGTGCAGGATCCAATGGGCAAAACTGGCCTGGCGCACATGATGGAGCACATGGCTTTCAAAGGTACCGACAAGATCGGAACCAGGAACTACCCGGCGGAGAAGGCGGCTCTCGACAAAGTTGAGCAGGCATATCTAGCGTATAACCGCGAACGTCTGAAAACTGTTGGCCGGGATGACAACAAGCTGCAACAGTTGAAACAGGAATGGGAGAACGCCATTCAGCAGGCACAGCAGTACGTGGTTCCCAACCAGTTCGGAGAGATCGTGGAAAGCAACGGGGGAGAGGGCATGAACGCCTTCACCTCCGACGATACGACGGGCTACAACTACTCGATGCCAGCGAACCGGCTGGAACTTTGGGCTTACTTGGAATCAGAGCGCTTCCTGCACCCCGTGATGCGGGAATTCTATAAGGAACGCAACGTCGTGATCGAAGAGCGCCGTATGCGCGTCGATAGTAGTCCGTTTGGCCGGCTGTTCGAGCAGTTCACGGCAACCGCTTTCGCCGCCCATCCCTACCATCGTCCAACCGTGGGCTGGATATCGGATCTCAACACCTTCTCAGCTACGGATGCTTTGAACTTCTTTGAGCGCTACTATGTGCCGTCAAATATGGTGATCGCGCTCGTGGGCGACGTCAAAGTTTCCGAAGCAATGCCCATCATTGAGAAATATTTCGGACGCCTCCCAACGCAAGCGCAACCGGAGGAATTCACGACCGCGGAGCCACCGCAGAATTCGGTTCGAGAAGTGGTGTTGCACGACCCAGCACAGCCCGTTTTCCTCGAGGGCTATCACCGCCCCTCTTTCCGAGATAAAGATGACGCAGTTTACGATGCTATCGCCGACGTGATGTCGAACGGCAGGACGTCGCGCTTATATCGCTCGTTGGTCCGGGACAAAAAGATTGCTTCCATTGCCGGCGGCTTCAGCGGCCTGCCCGGCTACAAATATCCGCACTTGTTTGCCTTCTTTGGAGTTCCCGTGCCCGGCCATAAAAACGACGAGATCGCGAACGCAATTCACTCGGAGATTGATCGGATCAAAACGCAAGACATCACTGATGACGAGCTCAAGATGATCAAGACACGGGCCAAGGCAAATCTTCTGCGCGGATTGGATGATAACGCCGGCCTCGCGCAACAACTCGCCACCTTCCAAGCTCTGTTTGGCGACTGGCGAGAGCTGTTTTACAACGTCGATCGCATCGATAAGGTTTCCAAGGCCGATGTTCGGCGCGTAGCGAACCAGACTTTTGTATCGACCAATCGAACTGTCGGAACCATCGAAACAATGAAGTCCGCAACCCCGCAGGGAGGTGCACAATGAATCGCACCAGAAAACTTGCCGGGATGCGAATGGCACTGCTGACGTCGCTGCTTCTCGCCTCGCCTGTTCTATCGCTCGCGCAAGCAACCGACTGGCACAATATAACGGTTCCCCCGCTGCCCGCGTTCCATCCTCAGGAACCCAAACGGTTCGAACTTCCGAATGGCATGGTGATCTTTTTGCAGGAAGATCACGAGCTTCCTTTTATCAATGGTTTTGCCCGGATAAGAGGCGGTTCTCGCAGCGAACCGGCCGCAAAGGCGGGACTCGTGTCCATGTACGCCGATACCTGGCGCACAGGCGGCACCACAGCCCAGAATGGCGATCAGCTGGACGACTTCCTGGAAGCACGCGCCGCCAAGGTGGAGACTGGAGCAGGATCTGACTCCACTACGATTGGAATGACATCGCTCAAGCAGGACTTCGACGACGTTTTTAAAGTCGTCATAGACCTGCTGCAGAACCCCCAGTTTCGCGAAGACAAGCTGGAGATTGCGAAAAAGGGTGCCTACGATGAGATTTCGCGCCGCAATGATGACACCGGATCGATCGTCGGCCGCGAAGCAGCAAAGCTCGGTTACGGCCCTCAGAGTCCATATGCCCGTGTGCCGGAGTACGCAACCATCGCCGCCATCACCCGCCAGGACTTGGTCGATTGGCATAAGACGCATGTCTTCCCCAATAACATCATTCTCGGCCTGACCGGCGACTTTGACACCGCAGCCATGGAGGGAAAGCTGCGCCAGGCGTTCGCGTCGTGGCAAAAGGGTCCTGCGGTGAAAAAGCCAGATGTGCCGATCAATCCCGCGAAACCCGGTTATTACCTGGTGAATAAGCCTGACGTTAACCAGAGTGCGATCAGCATGACTGACCTGGGCACGGATCGAAGGAATCCCGATTACTACGCTATCCAGGTGTTCAATGAGGCCTTTGGCGGAAGCTTCTCCTCGCGACTGTTCTCGAACATTCGCTCGAAGCTGGGGTTGGCCTATGACGTAAGCGGCGGCGTAGGTACAACTTGGGATCATCCCGGCTTGACGCGCATCGGTATGAGCACCAAGAGCGAGAGCACGGTAGAAGCGATTCAGGCACTCGATGCCCAGATCGACGAATTGAAAACCAACCCCATCAACGACACCGAAATCAAGCGCGCCAAAGATTCCATCCTCAATTCCTTCATCTTTGCCTTCGATTCCCCGGCCAAGATCATGCGCGAGCGTATGGCCTACGAGTTTTATGGTTATCCGCCCGACTTTCTTGAGCGATACCGCGCCGGGGTCGAGAAGGTCACCAAAGAAGATGTCGCGCGAGTGGCAGCCAAGTATCTGCATCGAGACAAGATGCCTATTCTGGTGGTAGGCAACGCAGCCGAGTTCGGCAAGCCCTTAAGCATCTTGGGAGGGGTGACACAGCTGGACATTGCCATTCCACCTCCTCCGGGCGAGGCCGCCGGCGGGTCAGCCAAGCCGTCGCAGTAATTGCGCCGCCAAAGCTTCAATTTTTTGCAGAACTTTTCCGTCAACCTCTTCGTAACACTCTCGTCAAAAGTTCCGGAGGTGAAGTGTGCCGAAACGTCTATCGTACGTGCTGCCGTTTATCCTCACGTTCTCCGCGCTCGTCGCCCATGCCGATCAATGGCGAAAGACCTACACCGTCTCTGGGCGTCCGGATATTAACCTCGACGTCAACGATGGAGAAATCCACGTAAACGCGTCCGATCGAAACGAAGTTCAGGTGCTCGTGACCGCAGATGGCAGAAAGATTGGTCAAGGCGGGGTCATCATCACCGACCATCAGGATGCCAATCGCCTCTCGTTGACCGTTCGCATCCCCAACCGCTGGGGCATAAGCATCGGCTCGCATCGTTCACTGCGCGTAGAAGTCGAGGTCCCGCGTGAAAGTAACCTTGAACTGCATTCCGGTGGCGGCAACATCCGAGTCATGGACGTAAAGGGCATATTGCAACTTGAGACCGGAGATGGTGATATCGAAGCCCGCGGCACAAATGGATCCATGAAAGCGCACACAGGCGACGGCAATATCAACATCGACGGAATATACGCTGCGCTGGAATTGCATACGGGGGATGGAAACATCGAAGCCGAAGCTAGAGCAGGATCAAAAATGGACTCCGGGTGGTCGCTCCGAACAGGCGACGGCAATATCGAACTGCGCGTGCCGGATGCCTT
>JBLNFC010000470.1:0-5277 GCA_050263355.1 Acidobacteriota bacterium | reverse complement strand
ATTGTGACGGCCGACCATCGACACGACTTTCTTTCTCACGGTATTCAGAACGGGAACAGTTCGCCAGCCGTGCCCGACGATTGTGGACTGCCGACCGAAGACCGACGACTGAGGCCTGAAGACTAGTCGCCAAGCCATGCCGCATATGGTTTGAGCGGTCGGACGTGGTCGAAGATGATTTTCACCGCGCCAGTAATCGGGATTGCGAGGACGAGGCCAATGGCGCCCCAGAACCATCCCCAGAACAGAAGCGAAATCGTAACCGCCAGCGGATTAAGTTGAAGGCGATGCCCCAGAATCTTGGGATAGAGCAAGTTCAGGGAGAACAGGTGCAAAGCCAAGAGCGTGATCACCAGGACTATGACGTCGCCGGATGCGAGTTGCCCGACGCCTACGATCATGGGCGGAATGAGCGCGAGCAAGACGCCGAGATAAGGAACGAGGCTGAAGAAGCCGCTGATCGGTCCCACGAAATAGAAAAATGGCAGCCGCAGTCCTGCGAAGATGGCGGTGCTCACGAGTGACATGAACACTCCTACTACGAAGTTGCCGACCATGAAGCTGCGCATCATTTTCGCGATCAGGCCGAGCGTAGTGTAGGCCGTGTGCCGGTTTTCCATGCGGAAGAGCATGACGGTTGCGGAGCGTACGTGCTGCTGCCAACTGAGCATGAAGTAAACCAGGAACGGGACGAACGAGACGGCGAACAGGACTTGCGAGACCGAGCCGAAGCCATGGGTCAGGACATCGGTCCAGGTGGAAGCTGTGCGCACGGTGATGACGTTCTTAGACTCAGCCTCGGAGGGTTGGGGCAAGACATTGGCGTTGCTCTCGAATCGTTCTGCTTTTTGTCGCAGCTTCACCAGTTCTTCCCGAATTTGTCCGGAATACTTGGGCATGTCCTGCACAAAAGAGGCAGCCTGACTGTACGAAACGTAAGTAGCGGCGAAGACGAGTGTGAGCAGAAGTATGACGGTGATAGCGGAGGCCAGGGCACGAGGCAGACGAAGTGTCTGCAGAAATCCAACCACGGGCGAAAGGATAAAAGCGAGGAGGACCGAGAACAAGAGAATCGCAAGCACCAACTCGGCCGTGTACACAAAAAAGAGCACCACACCGGCAGCAATGATGGTCTGGGACCAGTTTCGCGAGGTGCCGCGAGGGCCCGAGATGGTGCCTGAATCCGAGAGCCCAGGGGCCGATGCGGTCTCCATGACGACATGTTAGCGGAACTCTGCTGATTGGCCGAATATAATTCTGGAGTGCCTTCCGACGAAATATTTGTAGCCTCTGAGCATCGAACTCTGGGCCTTGATGTGGGCTCGAAAACCATCGGTATGGCGGTCTCCGACCCTCTCGGGATAACCGCCCAAGGACTTCAGACTTATCGGCGTCAGAACAAAAGGCTGGATTTTGAGGCGCTGACGAAGGTCATACGGGATTACCAGGTTTCAGAGATCGTGGTCGGGTACCCGCTCCGGATGAGCGGAGCGACGGGAACGCAATCGGAGAAGATGGCCGTTTTCGCTGAGGAACTCAGGAAGAAGTTTCGGATTCCGGTGCATTTATGGGATGAGCGACTGAGTTCGGCGGAAGCGAATCGCGTGCTGCGGGATTCGGAGATGTCGATCCAACGCCGAGGTGAGGTGGTGGACCGGCTGGCCGCTGTGTTGATTCTGCAGTCGTGGATGGAAGCGAGGAAAAACAGGCTGTAGGGTATGGGGAGGCGGCTCTCGGTTCTGGGCTCTTGCTTTCGCTCAACAACAAACCTTGTCTTGCTGAGCGCAGTGAGGGCTGCATGTGGGAATTGCATGGGTCCTTCGGGCCTGAAGGCCCTCAGGACGACAAAGGGGTAAGAGGAGATTCCTCCGGGCTAAAGCCCGATCGGAATGACAAGACATTATCGAGCGCCGGCTCATTCAAGTTGACGTGCCAAGCTCCGAGAGCCTACAGCGTACAGCCCAGAGCCCAAAGCCCAGAGCCTCCAGCGGTACAGCAACTTCTGATTGCTCACCTTCAAATAGGGCGGGCTGAACGGTGCCGGAGATCACGCTAAACTAGAGTTCTTGCGCAAACTGTTCACTTTCGTTTTGCTGATCGTGGTAGCGGCCGGGGGATGGCTTGGCTGGGCACTTCTGTTTCCGCTCAAGCCGGCGGAGCAGAAGTTTGTCGTGCTGCGGCCCGGGTACTCGACCCGTCGCATCGCCAACGAGTTAAGTAGCGCCGGTGTAATTCACAGCGCGTCCGCATTCTTGATCTGGCACTACTTTCATCACGGGCGCTCATTGAAGGCCGGCGAGTATCTCTTCGACAAGCCGGAAGATGTCAGACAAGTGCACAGCCGGTTGGCTCGCGGGGATATCTATGTGCATACGGTCGTGGTCCCGGAGGGATTCACGATGTTCGATATCGCACAGGCTGTGCAGGATGCCGGGTTAGGCAAACGCGAAGAATTCCTGATGCTGGCGAAGTCGGACGTCACGCTCATTTCGGATCTGGATCCACAGGCACAGTCGCTTGAGGGCTATCTGTTTCCGGATACGTATCAATTCACCCGAGCGCAATCTTTATCGGAAGTGGTTCGCGAGATGGTTAAGCGCTTCCGCCAGCAGGCGGCCGCGATCGGTCTGAACACTGATGTGCATCGCATTGTGACGATGGCCTCAATCGTGGAAAAAGAAACTGCTGTTCCGGAGGAGCGTCCCATGGTCGCGGGCGTTTATTACAACCGCCTGAACAGCCGCGTAGCTTTGGACGCCGATCCCAGCACTATTTACGCAAAACTGTTGGATGGGACGTATCAGGGCGCGCTGCACCATGAGGACATGCAGGTGAACTCCCCTTACAACACTTATCGTCATATCGGCTTGCCCCCTGGACCGATCGGAAATCCCGGGCGCAGTTCGCTCGAAGCAGCCATGAGACCGGTGAATTCTGATTACTTCTACTTTGTAAGCGATGGTAGTGGTCATCACCGATTCGCGCACTCGTTGGAAGAGCACAATCGCAACGTAGCGGCATTGCGCAGGATTGTCAGAGGACGGTAGCGCACTTGGCTTGCGGCTCTGGCACCGGGATTTTAAGTCTGGCACTCGGCCCCGGCGTGGCCTGCGGGTCGACGACCGGAGTTTGTCGCTGGCATCGGCTGCCTTTAGACAGTTCAATGTACGGGTAGGGCAGAAGAGCAGATTCCTCGGGGCTGAAGCCCCTCGGAATGACAACCGAAGAGTCTATGGCGGCCCAAGACCTCACTAAGAGCCAAGAACCACAAGGCGGGCCTAACCAAAGGCCTGACGCTAGCCATAAGCCAGAGCTGGGGCCAAAGCCCACAGCCAAAGCCCAGCGCCTGGTGCCCAGCGCCTAGTACCCTTTCGCCTTTGCGTATCGTCTGCTCCGCTATACTCATCTAACGCAAGATGTCCACCGGGGTGCTCACAAACCGTCTCGTTCGAAGCGGTTCGCTGTTGCTTTTACTTGGCATCATGCCGCTGACCGGGTGCCTCTTCCGTTCCCGCAAGGTTGAGCAGCGCATCAGCACGGCGGCCTTGAAGTCGGCCACGCAACAGGAACTTATCGAAGCCATCAACCAACAAGCCGCCAAGATTCAGTCGCTGCAAGCGACGGTGGACATCGATACGTCAGTAGGTGGAGTTAAGAAGGGTACGGTTACCGATTACAAGGAAATTCGCGGTTACCTACTGGTACGGAAGCCTGAGATGCTGCGTCTGATCGGCTTGATGCCCATCGTTCGCAACCGGGCGTTCGACATGGTGAGCGACGGTCGCGAATTTAAGTTGTGGATTCCGGTCAAGAACCGTTTTGTCACCGGGCGCAACGAGGTGGTGCGTCCCTCGAGCAATGCGCTGGAGAATTTGCGTCCGCAGGTCATCTACGATGCGCTGCTACTGGATCGCATTGATCCCGAAAAAGAAATTGCGATCATGCAGAATGATTTCGAGATGGTTACGGACAACAAGGGGCACCAGGTTCAGCAGCCGGATTACGAAATCGAGGTCATCAGGAAAGGCGAACAGGGATGGTATCTGTGGCGCAAACTCATCTTTCGCCGAACTGACCTGCTGCCACATCGGCAACTTATCTACGACACGCACGGTAACTTGGCCACTGACGCGCGCTACGATGATTTTAAAGATTACGAGGGCATTAATTTTCCCAGCCAAATCGAGATCTGGCGTCCGCAGGAAGAGTATTCCATCATATTGAAATTCGTAAAGCTCACTTTGAACCAGCCGATCACGGATGAGCAGTTCGCTTTACAGCAGCCTGCAGGGGCGGAAGTAACGAATCTGGATCAGAAGGCGCAGGCCAATCAACCGGAGCCGCAGGGGAGTGATCATCAATAATCGCTGAGATGCATAGGTCCTGCGCTGCGCTCAGGATGACAATCGTAGAGGCAGTTCGTGGGAAGGCGCACAGCAGGAATCAACACTCATGATGAATCGAATGATTATCGGGAACCTTCTGCACCGGCCGATGCGGTCGCTGATCAGTATTGTTGCGATTGCGCTGGAAGTGACGCTGATCTTGTTGATCGTGGGCTTGTCCATAGGGATTTTGAACGACAGCAAGCAGCGGCAGGCGGGCATCGGGGCCGATGTGATCGTCATGCCTCCGGGGTCATCGTTCATCGTTGGACTTACAGGCGCCCCCATGTCGATCAAGCTCAGTTCGGTATTGGCGAAACTGCCCCATGTTGTCTCCGTCGCTCCCGTGATCACGCAGGTTTCGACGGCGGGCACATTGGAAGTGATAGCGGGTATTGATCTGAAAAGCTATGAAAGCCTGGGTGGTCCTTTCCGGTTTTTGAGTGGTGGTCCGTTTCGGGGCCCTGACGACGTGATGGTCGATGATTTATTTGCCAGATCGAAGCACGTGAAGGTAGGCGATAAGACTGAGATTCTCAATCACGAGTTTCGCATCTGCGGCATCGTGGAACAGGGCAAGGGCGCGAGGAAGTTCCTGCAACTCACTGTGTTGCAAGACCTCATCGGAGCGCAGGGCAAGGCTTCTATTTTTTATTTGAAAACAGATGATCCCAATAACGCGGATCTGGTAGTCGACGAAGTGAAGCATGTCGCAGGATTGGAGCGGTATGTGTCAGCCTCGATGAGGTATTACCTGTCGACGATGACTCCGACGAATTATCCGGGGATGTCGAGCTTCATTAATGTGGTGATTTCCATTTCGGTGATCATTGGATTCATTGTCATCTTTCAGGCCATGTACACGGCCGTCATGGAGCGCACCCGGGAGATC
>JBLNFC010000469.1:0-2838 GCA_050263355.1 Acidobacteriota bacterium | reverse complement strand
GCGTTTACATCGACTTTCTTGGATTCCACCAGGGCCAGGACCGCCGCATTGTGTCCGTTGGACGCTGCTTCCATCAACGCGCTTCTGCCATTCTTGTCGCGCAGATCAATATTCTTGCTGGCGGCAATCAGTGCTTTCATTTCTGTAGAGCTGAGGGTTTTATCGGCCGGTAAGTTCGAAGGGCCTGAGGGCGACCGCCCCAGCAGCTCCATAATCGCTGTTCTGCCGTTCGCATCTTTGATGTCGGGATCCGCCTTGGCATCCAGCAGTTCCATGAAGACGCGTTTAAAACCGCTCGAAGCCGCCTGCATCATAACGGTCTTACCATCAGCGTCCAATTTGTTGAGATCAGCAGGCTTGCTGGCCTTGATCAACGCTTTCGCGATTGACAGGTTCGGAGTCTTTCCATTGGCATGCGCATCCTGGATCAATCCCACGAGCGCGGTTTTTTTGTTGTTGTCCTGAATACTCGGATTAGCACCCGCTTGCATCAAAGCAGTAACAGTGGTGGCATCGCCTTTCTCCACGGCCAGCATAAGCGCGGTTTTACCGTCTTTCTGCTGGATATCCAGGTTGGCCTTCGCGCCGATTAAACTGCTGACCATTGTCTGGCGACCATCATCAATAGCGAGCATCAACGGCGTGTTCTTATCGTTGTCAGCGTGATTGACGTCAGCACCCTTCTTCAACAAAAGTGCGACGCTGTCGTCCTGGCCTGTGTGAATTGCCTTCAGCAGCGCGGTTTTTCCATCTGCTCCCGGCTCATCGACTAGGGCCCCGGCATTGATGAGCATTTCCATGGCATGGGTGTTTCCCATGGCTGCCGCAGCCATCAGAGGAGTTTGCCCATCCGACCCCTTCGCATTCACGTCAATCCCGCTGTTGATGAGGGCCGCTATTTTCTTCAGATCGCCGGTGCGAGCTGCGTCCTCCAATTGATTGATCTGCGCATTTGTATTTGGTGATTTTTGTGTATTCGTACTCTTCGTGACGTTGGGGTTCGGCGTATTCGGGTTGGGATTCCATCTCAGCACTGGCGGAGGAGCGCCGGGGTTTTGTGGAGACCCTTCGTCTAACCGAAACTGCACGATCGCCTTGGCCAGCATCTCGTTTGCTGCCAAAGTGGATGGTCCAGAAGATGAGGTCGAAAACGAAGCCGACTGGTCACCAGTGCCAGCAATTTCTTCGCCCGCAGTCTGCGCACTCCTGACTCCCCGCGTGCAGATATCCTGGCCGGGCTGCAGAATGCCGCAGTTCGCCAGCTTGGGATTGGCCTCGAGAAGGCTCGGCAGGTCCAGGCCAAGTCTTTCAGCAACTTGAGACAGATCGCTTTCTCCCACTTGCACCGTGGCGATCTCGGTTCCCGCTGAATTGCTGGCGTGATCACCTGCAATGGACGAACTACTAGCGCTGTCGATCCTCGTCATCAGAATTTCTCCTCACATCTGTTTATCGTGCGCTCTGGACGATAGTTGCCTGGCATGGTCGGCACGCACCCGAGGAGACACATGCTTCATGAGGCGTCAAAAACTTTTTGGGCAGAAACAAAGGAGTCGGGTGACCTGCTGCTTCGCGCGACCTACATAGGGATAGCAATGACAAATTTTAAATGACTACTTTCAATTACTAAGTTGATTTAGCCCCAGCGCTTCGAGCGTCATCTGATCGACGGCAGGATGATCCTTACCCTTTGTTACAACCCCGAACCCACCCGAGTATTCCCACATCGTCCAACCAATCCCGCGCCGCTCGAGCGAAGTTCTTACGTCGTGGATCCACGCTGCCCGATCTTTCGGATCGGCAGTCTTCCGGTATACCCCAAATTCGTCACATAAAACCGGGACGTTCCTCTTCTTCGCCCACGTTGCAACCTGCCCGATCTCCATGTCGATGCGATCGGCGTCCCAGTGCTCCATGCCGTAGCGGAAGATGTAGAGCTGATTGATTTCGTCCGGCACTCCAGCCGCGGCTTTCTCCGCCGACGCGCGATTCGAAGGATAGGAGAGGCCTTTAACAAAATGCCAGAAGTTCACACCCCATGTCGCACCCTGATGGGTGAAGATGTGCGGCTCGTAAAAGTGGAAGTTATAAATGACGTTCGCGTCGGTGATTGGCTCGAGGAACAGCAACTCATCATCAGCCGACCACTTCGCCGCCGTAGCAATAATCGTGTTTTGCGGCGCGCCTTGCCGAATTGCGGTGGCCAGCTTGGCTTGCACTCCGTACCAACGGTACCGGTCGCCCATCTCCGGTTCGTTCAGAATCTCAAAGAACACCAGATCCGGATTCAGAGATGAGTAATGCCGGGCCAATGCACGCCAGAAATCGGCGAACTCTTCGACAAGATCGTCTCTCTTAGCAAGCTCCGCTTTAAATGCGCTGCTCGCGTGCATGTCAATCACGATCGCCAGTTTTTGATCAAGAATCATCTTCACTGCCGGGTCGAGGTAGCCCAGATACTCGGCAGGAATCTCGTCTGCATGCCCCTCCACAAACATGGGCTTCGGATCGACGACGAGCCGTACATGATCGAATCCCATGGACTTGATCAGCACGATGTCTTCCGCCGTCGTGTGAGTCTGGAAATGTTCTTTGGTGTATCCCTTGGGATCGAATACCTGCCCGAACCATCCCGTGATATTGATGCCGTGACGAAGGTGGGCAAGCCGTTGTGGCGGGACGGAGAGCTGCGCTCGATCGGAGGGAGGCGGGGAGGAGGAGTGCGCAAGCAGAATCGAAGAAGCAAATATAACCGCTATCGTGTTGCGAAGTGTTGGTATCACCACTGCCTGCTTGGGAACAGTCGCCCTCGCTTGTCCTGCGGAGCAAAGCTCCACA
>JBLNFC010000468.1:0-11239 GCA_050263355.1 Acidobacteriota bacterium | reverse complement strand
ACGAGAGTTGTGGCTGGTGTATCCCGTGCCGCGAAGGAACGGATTGGCTGAAGAAGACTCTAACCCGGTTCCATGCTGGTGGCGGCATAAAGAAGGACATCGACAACATTCAGTATCTTTCCGAAAACATGCTCGGCAGGACCTTCTGTCCGCTCGGCGATGCAGCGGCCATGCCCACCATTGCATTCGTAAAGAAGTTTCGCAAGGAATTTGAAGATCATCTGGAAGGAAGGCCGTGTCCCTTCGAAAAGCAGGGCGCAATCGAACAACTTCCAGTCATGGCATGAGCAGAGAATTGGTAATGAACGCGATCGCACAACCCCCGACGACAGTTCTGGAGCAAAAGCAAGAATTGCTGTCGCGCCTTTCCGCAAGCCGCGATCGCATTCTCGCGCTGTTGCAAGACGTGCCCGATGAGCTTAGCCGTGTGCGTCCCGCGGAGAATTCGTGGTGTGTGCTGGAGTGTGCGGAACACATAGCCACGGCAGAGCGCGGGATGTTTTCTGCACTCGAGAAGCGCCAGGCGACCGAAGCTGTCCCCGATACAACTAAAGATGATTTGATCCAGGCTTTCGCGCTGAACCGGACGCAGAAGCTTCCAGCCCCGGAGCGTGCGCAGCCAAGAGGCAAGTTCGCTAGCCTTGCCGAGGCAATCAGTGATTTCCGCTTCGCGCGCGAGCGCACCATGAGCTACCTGCAATCTACACACGAGGATCTGAGGAAGTCGACTGCCGTTCATCCCTTTGGAACCTTCGACAGCTATCAACTGGTCATGATTATGGCTCTACACGTGGACCGGCACGCTTTACAAATCGCCGAGATTAAGAACAGTCCTGCGTATCAAGATATGCTGGGCAAGCGAACCACTCATTCATAAGGATTCATGGCAGACGCACCCAAAGAAGTGAATTTGACCGTCGACGGAAAGAAAGTTACGGCGCCAGCCGGAACCCTGCTGATCGAGGCCTGCAAGAGTGTAGGCATCGAAGTGCCCTCGTTCTGCTATTACCCGAATCTTTCGTTGCAGGGCGCTTGCCGCATGTGCCTGGTCAAGATTGAAAAAATGCCCAAGCTGCAAACCGCCTGCACCACGGTGATCAGCGAAGGCATGGCGGTAAGCACCGATACGCCTGAAATCCATCAGGCTCGCAAGAGCATGGTTGAACTGCTACTGGGTAATCACCCGCTCGACTGCCCGGTCTGCGACGCCGGCGGCGAATGCGAACTGCAGGACATGACGTTCTCCTACGGCGCTGCCGAGTCCAAGTACATGGAAGCCAAGAACCACCGTGATGAGCAGCAGTGGTCGCCGGTGGTTTACTTCGATCGCCCACGCTGCATCCTGTGCTACCGCTGCGTTCGCGTCTGTGGCGAAGCCATGGATGTATGGGCGCTGGGTATTCAGAATCGCGGCGTCGTCTCCGTCATCGCTCCTAACAAGGAAGATCACCTCGAATGTGAAGAGTGCGGGATGTGCATCGATATCTGCCCCGTCGGTGCTCTTACCTCCGGTGCTTATCGTTACAAAACACGCCCGTGGGAAATGACCCACGTGGATACGACCTGCACGCATTGCGCCGACGGTTGCAAAACTACGTTAGGAGTGCGTCGCGCCGAAAGTGGCATGGAAATTGTGCGCGGAGACAATCGCGACAAGAGCGGTATCAATGGCGATTTCCTGTGTATCAAGGGACGATACGCTTTCGATTTCGCCAACCATCCGGACCGTCTTAAACAACCTCTCATTCGAAAGAATGGCCGCCTCACCCCGGTTACATGGGAAGAGGCGCTGGAATGCATTGGCCGGCGATTCAAAGAAATCCGGGACTCGGAAGGCGGAAAGGCGATCGGCGTCATCGGTTCGAGTAAGACGACCAATGAAGAGAATTATCTTCTCCAGAAGTTCGCTCGCGTCGTGCTGAGGACTAACAACGTCGATCACCATCGCACGGCCGACTATCCCTCGTTTGCAGCCAGTGTGAACGGGAAGCCGGGAACAACAGCCAGCATGCGCGATGTCTATAACGCACCGGCAATTTTATTGATTGGCAACGATCCCACCAACCAGCATCCATTACTGGCCTATCAAATCCGCAATAATGTTCGCCTGCACCGCTCGAAGCTGTATGTCATTAACTCGCAGCCCATCAAGCTGCGTCGCCAAGCGGTAAGCTTTACTCAGATTCCCGCCGAGTCGGAAGCCAAACTGGCAGCATTCCTCGCCGGAGATGATTCTGCTGCTGACGCGCTTCTTACCGAGGCTACTAACCGCGAATCGCTGAATTCTCTGCGCGACAAACTGCGAGCCGAACGGGACTTGATGGTCATCTTCGGCTCAGAGCTACGGGGCGAAGCGATTGCTTCGCTGGTCAAATTTGCTGCAAGCGTGGAAGGCGCGAAATTTGTTTGCCTGGGTGACTACGCGAACTCCCGAGGTGCGGCTGACATGGGCCTGTATCCTGATTTGCTGCCGGGATATCAGCCCCTCGCCGATGGTCATGCTTTCCGCGACGATTGGGGAACTCTTCCGCAAGAGCGCGGGTTATCCATCACCGAAATGGCGCAGGCCGCAAAAGATGGTCAACTGAAGGCACTCTATGTCGTGGGTGCAAACCCGGTGGCGCGCTTTAACATCGATCCGTTCCACTTTTCCAAGAGTTTCGTCGTCGTGCAGGACATGTTCCTCACCGAAACGGCGTTGATCGCGGACGTGATTCTTCCTGCGGCGAACGCTTACGAGAAGTCCGGTACCTTCACTAATACCTGCGGCGACCTGCAACTCGTCAGGAAGGCCGGCGACCTTGCCGGGACAAAGCCCGATTTCGAAATGATCGTTCGCATCGCAGATGCGATGGGCTTCGATGTTCGTAAGCTTGTACCTTTTGGCAGTGGCACTCGAGCCGATATGGGCCAATCCCGGGGCGCGCAATCCGGAGAAGCGGATCGCCACGACGTCTGGCTGCAGGCGCATGGGCTTGAACCCAAATTGTCTCCCTTCGATCCCACGGCAATACTTGATGAAATCCAGCGTCTGGTGCCCGGTTACGAGGTTTCGCGAATCAATTTGCTTGGCGGAAACGACGAGCACACTCAGCTGACCGGAACCGGCACTCTCGACGGAGGTATGATCGTTCCGGCTAACGATAATCTTTTTACTTCAGGAACTCTTGGGCGCTACTCGAATACCCTGCATGCAGTGATGGAAAACCAGCAACGCCAACCGGCCGAATCAGAAGTCGCGGCCGACTGAACCCTAACTGAAATTGCGGTAGCACCACGGAACCAGGAACAACGTCTTGAGCGTAACTACCTTCGTCATCGTGTCCGTGATCAAGACTGTGATCGCACTGTTTGTGCTGCTCACGGCCGTCGCCTACAGCGTCTGGCTCGAGCGCAAAGTGGTCGGACACATGCAGAATCGCTGGGGTCCCAGTTATGTCGGACCTTTCGGCCTCTTACAGCCGCTCGCCGATGGGGCGAAGTTCCTATTGAAAGAAGATCTCACGCCGCCGCACGTCTACAAGCCCCTTTATATTGCCGCGCCCATGCTGTCCGTCATCTTCGCGTTAACCTCCATTGCGGTGATTCCCATCGTCAACTATGTCGATATCTTTGGTTTACACATCCCGCTTCAAATCACGGATCTGAATATTGGTCTCCTTATCATTCTGGGTGTGACTTCGATGGGCGTGTATGGAGTGGCACTGGCGGGTTGGTCCTCGAACAGTAAGTATTCCCTCTTGGGCGGACTTCGGGCCAGTGCGCAGATGGTGAGCTATGAGATTTCTCTCGGTCTCTCTTTGATCGGAGTTCTCATTACCGCCGGCAGTTTCAGCCTTCGCACCATTGTTGAATCGCAGCAAGGTCGGTTCTGGGGCATCATTCCGCGATGGAACATCTTTCATGGACAGGAAGTGGCATTTTTTATTTATCTGATGTCCGCCTATGCGGAAACCAACCGCATACCCTTTGACTTGCCGGAAGCTGAAACTGAACTGGTGGCCGGGTACCACACCGAATACAGCGCTATGAAGTTCGCCATGTTCTTCATGGCGGAGTACGCCAACATGATTACAGTTGGCTGCCTGGCGACTCTGCTCTTCCTGGGCGGCTGGAACGGCCCCCTCTTTGGACCGCCGCTTTTGCAGGCGATCTTGCCTGTGTTTTGGTTCGTGGCCAAGGTCTTCGCCTTCCTATTTCTTTATATTTGGGTGCGCGGCACGCTGCCGCGTTTCCGTTATGATCAATTGATGGCTTTCGGTTGGAAGTTTTTGTTTCCGCTCGCCATCGCGAATTTAGTGATTACAGCGCTGATAGTGGCTTTGCGGTCCTGAATAAGGTGTAGGCTCTCGGTTCTCCGTTCCGATCACCGGGGCGGACAACAAATTACGGCAAGCAGCGAACCGGGAACAGAACTGACAAACACGGCTCAAATGCTTCATCTGGTTCTATTTTCGGTGTTTGGTGCGATCTGCGTGGCGGGAGCAGTTAACCTGCTTGTGCAGCGTCATCCCATCAACAGTGCCCTTTCCCTGATCGCGGTGATGGCGTCTCTCGCAGTCGAGTATCTGCTGCTTGGCGCCGAATTCGTTGCCGCCGTTCAAGTGATCATTTATGCCGGCGCAATCATGGTGCTGTTCGTGTTTGTCATCATGTTGCTCAACGCCGGAGAAGAAGAAAGAGTGGGTGGAAGTCGAGTGGCGATCGTGTTCGGCATACCTGGAATGCTTGTAGGTTCTGTGCTGACGGCATGGGTTCTTCTGCGCTACTCGGGCACATCGGGCGTCGAGCTTGGCGCCATGCCAGGTCCTCCGAAGACGATCGGCTGGTTGCTCTTCCACGATTTCCTGCTGCCATTCGAGGTCACCTCCATCCTGATCCTGATCGCCATCATGGGCGCCGTCGTGCTTGCCTCCCGCGAGGAAATCCCTGCTCCCGGCGAAAGAGGAGAGGTGTGATGGTTCCTCTCCCTTATTACCTCGTCTTGAGCGGCATACTATTCGCCTCCGGCGTGACCGGCTTTCTTATCAAGCGCAACATCATCACCATCTTCATGTCCATTGTACTGATGCTCAATGGAGTGAACTTGTCGTTCGTGGCATTCGCTGCGCATTGGCACGCCTTGAGTGGCCAGGTGTTCGTCTTTTTCGTAATGGTAGTTGCAGCCGCGGAGGCCGCAGTCGGCCTGGCAATCATCATTGCCGTGTATCGCACGCGGGAAACCCTGAACGTCGACCAGGTGAACTTGCTCAAGCTATGACATCAAGCCTGAATCTTTGGGTCATTCCGCTGCTGCCCCTTGCCGGAGCTGCTATCAATGGCATCATGGGCCGGCGCTCGTCGCGTCGAGCAGTGACCACGGTTGCGCTCGTGTTCTGTGGCGCCGCCTTCGCTATGGCGCTCTACGTTGCCGCCCGCTTTTCGTCCGTGTCCCTTCCTTATCAGGAAGTGCTTACGACCTGGATCCGCGCCGGCAATTTCAGCGTCGATTTCGCCTTCTATCTCGACCAACTCTCTCTCGTCATGCTGCTGGTTGTGACCGGCGTAGGCTTTCTCATCCACATCTATTCGGTGGGATATATGTGGGACGATCCGGGCTATTACAGGTTCTTCTCGTACTTGAACCTGTTCATGTTCTTTATGCTCACGCTCGTCCTCGCCAATAGTTACTTAATGATGTTCATCGGATGGGAAGGCGTGGGGCTTGCCTCTTACTTGCTGATCGGCTTTTGGTTTATACGGGATTCAGCCGCCGCAGCGGGCAAGAAAGCATTCATCGTTAACCGCATTGGCGACTTCGGATTTCTCATCGCGCTTTTCCTGCTCATCAAGCACTTCGGCTCGCTAACCTTTTCGAACGTGTTTCCGCAGATCGCTCAACTCGGTCCCGAGACCGGGAGTGCAGGCCTGCTGACCGCAATAGGAATTTTGCTGATGGTCGGGGCTGCTGGAAAGTCCGCTCAGATCCCCTTATACGTGTGGCTGCCGGATGCCATGGAAGGTCCCACGCCGGTCTCGGCGCTGATCCATGCCGCGACCATGGTGACCGCGGGCGTGTACATGGTTGCCCGCTCCCACGTCATCTTCGAACGTGCCCCTTCGGCGCTGGCCGTGGTCGCGATCATCGGGGTACTCACAGCACTATTCGCCGCGACCATCGGCGTAGCTCAGACCGACATCAAGAAAGTTCTTGCGTATTCGACGGTTTCCCAGCTCGGATACATGTTTCTGGCATGCGGTGTGGCGGCGTTTTCCGCCGGCATCTTCCATTTGATGACGCATGCATTCTTCAAAGGCCTGCTCTTTCTAGCCGCCGGGTCGGTGATCCACGCCTTAGGCGGTGAGCAGGATATGCGGCGCATGGGAGGTCTGCGTACCAAGATTCCTTGGACCTTCTGGACAATGACCGCGGCGACCTTTGCAATCGCTGGTATACCCCCGCTGGCTGGGTTCTTCAGCAAGGACGAAATTTTGTGGCGGGCTTACCAGGCCAGTTGGGCTTACTGGCTGATTGGACTATTCACCGCATTCGTTACCTCCTTTTACATGTTCCGCCTATGGTTCCTCACCTTTTTCGGCAGGTACCGCGGCGATCTTGATGCCGCGCACGGCAACGAGCCGCCCGCCGTCGTCGCTCACTCGCAAGATGCCCATGCTTCCGCGGGTCACAGCCATGAGCACAGCGGCATCCATGAAAGCCCGCGAGTCATGCTGATTCCACTGGCGCTCCTGGCCGTTCTGTCCATCGTTGGCGGATGGGTTGGCGTCCCCGGATCGCTCGGCGGGAGCAATCGCTTCGATAAATTCCTTGGCCCGGTATTTCACGCCACCGCACCTCGACTGAATCCAGAGCACGCGGCCAGTGGTGAAGCAGCGCCGCCGGAGCAGCAAACCGAAGGACCGGAACCTCAGACGGGGAGATCGACCGAATTAACTTTTACAGGAATCTCCGTTCTAGTCGCGTTCCTCGGGCTCGGTCTTGCATATCTCCTCTACTACAAGCGTCCTGATCTGCCGGAGAGAATCGCAGCGTCGTTGGGGACTTTCTACAACGCGGTGGTTCAGAAATACTACGTCGACGAACTCTATGCCGTTTTGTTCGTCAAACCCTTGGTGAACGGATCAACCCGGATTCTTTGGCGCGGCATTGATCAGGGTGTACTCGATAACGCAGTCAACGAAAGTGCCGACGGCGCGCGTCACGTCTCCGACAATGCTCGCCATATGCAGTCAGGTAACGTGCGCTCCTATGCCGGATGGATCGCGCTGGGTTCGGCTGTCGTAATTGCCTACATGCTTTGGATGGGGGCGAGATGAACATCGAAACCCTAAGCCCCTTCATCCTTTCGCTGGTTACGTTTGTTCCGGGTGGCGGAGCTCTTCTGCTCCTTCTGTTTCCGCGACGTCATCGCGACATCCGCTTGTTCGCACTCGTGGTCTCACTGCTGACCTTTATTCTTTCGCTGCATCTCGCTGTGCACTTCCATAACGCGCAGCCGGGTTTTCAGTTCGAAGTCGATCACCCTTGGATCAACAGTCCCAACATTCACTACCACATGGGAGTTGACGGCGTTTCTTTGTGGCTGGTGATCCTGACTACGTTTCTTACCCCGCTTTGCGTGCTGATTTCCTGGCACTCCATCCAGGACCGGGTGAAAGAGTTTTTCATTCTGCTGCTGATTATGGAGACGGCACTCATCGGTGTATTCATCGCGCTCGATTTGTTCCTTTTCTATTTCTTCTGGGAGAGCACGCTCATTCCGATGGCGCTGCTCATCGGAGTCTTCGGACACGAACACCGCGTCTACGCTGCCGTGAAGTTTTTCCTTTATACCATGCTCGCGTCCGTCTTCATGCTCGCCGCGATCCTGTGGCTGTACGCGAAGACGGGCAGCTTCGATTTTGTTGTGATCGAGAATGCAATTCGGGGCGGCCAGGTTCCCGGATTCGCCGGCGCTTCGCTTTGGCTGTTCCTCGGCTTCTTCGTTGCTTTCGCGGTGAAGGTTCCTTTGTTTCCGGTGCACACATGGCTGCCCGATGCACACGTTGAAGCTCCCACCGCAGGCTCGGTGTTGCTGGCTGGCGTGTTGCTCAAGATGGGCACTTACGGTCTGCTGCGTTTCAACCTGGGTCTATTCCCCGAACAAGCGCGACGGAATGCCCCATGGATCGCCATTCTTGCGCTGATCGGCATCATCTACGGCGCACTCGTTGCCATGGTGCAGCCCAACATGAAGAAGCTGATCGCGTATTCTTCGATCAGCCACCTGGGTTTCGTGGTGCTGGGCATCTTCAGCTTCACGACTGCCGGGCTGAATGGCGCCATGTTCATCATGCTCGCCCATGGCGTCGCCACCGGGGGCTTGTTCATGCTCGCGGGAATCCTGCATGAGCGCCGGCACACATACGAGATCCGGGAATTCGGCGGCCTGGCTACGCCAATGCCGATGTACGCAACATTTTTCTTGATCATCGTGCTCGCCTCGGTTGGGCTTCCACTGCTCAACGGTTTTATAGGCGAATTCCTGGTGCTGAGCGGCGCCTTCCAGGCACGCGCAATTTACGGCATTCTCGCGGCGACCGGCGTGATCTGGAGCGCCTGTTACCTCTTGTGGATGTACCAGCGCGTGTTCTTCGGAAAAGTTACTCACGAAGTAAATAACCATCTGCCGGATCTTTCAGGCTTTGAGCAGGCGGCGCTCTGGCCTGCGGCTGCTGTCGCTTTGATCATGGGCGTTGCGCCTCTCGTCTGGTTGCGAGCCATCGATCCTGCGGTTCAAACCGCCCTTGTCCCGTTCACCCAGACTGTCGGCAAGGTGGTCGGCCAATGAATACCGCGCTGCCGCAGACGCTGCCCCATGCCGCGGATTACATTCGCGTTCTTCCGGAAATAATTCTCTCCATCTTCGGAATGCTCGTCATGGTCCTGGAACCCGTCTTCGACGAGCGTCGCAGCCAGAAGTCTCTGGGCGCCATAGCCCTGGTCGGTTCCCTCGCTGCAATCGCCGCCAGCATCTATCAGTCGCAGTACGCTGGTTTTGCCTTCTGGAACATGGTCCGGGTGGATTCCTTCAGCGTCTTCTTCCATGTGCTGGTGACCATGATCGGCGCGGTCGTGATTCTGAGCTCTTACGAATACATGGCCGTTCAAAGAATCCGCGCCGGAGAATATTACGGGCTCATCCTCTTTGGTCTGGTTGGGATGTGCCTGATGTCCTCAGCTGTCGAACTGGTGCTCATTTTTATTTCGCTGGAAATCTCGTCCATCTCCACTTACATCCTTGCCGGATTTCGGCGACGTGAGGCGTCCAGCGCCGAATCGTCGTTGAAGTACTTCTTGCTTGGTTCCTTCGCCACGGCATTCTTTCTTTACGGAGTCGCCTTGATGTTTGGCGCGACAGGCTCCACCAATATCGACAAGATCAGCCAGGCGCTTCAGGCGAATGAGGTACCCACCTTAGCTTATTTGGCAATCGCGCTCATGTTCGTAGGCCTCGGATTCAAGGTGGCATCCGCGCCATTTCACATTTGGACACCGGACGTTTACGAGGGAGCGCCAGCACCTATCGTGGGACTGATGTCAACGGGTCCGAAAGCCGCCGCTTTTGCGGTGCTGCTTCGAATTTTGTTCGAAGCAAACGCTCCAGGTCGCTTCTGGCTCATCTGGGTTTCGGCTGCGCTGTCGATGACCTTGGGCAACGTCGGCGCGCTCGTCCAGAACAATATAAAGCGGCTGCTCGCGTATTCGTCCATCGCGCATGCCGGCTACTTGCTCGTTGCGTTTGCCGCGGCACCTCAGGTGGGAATCTCGGCTGCCATGTTCTATGCCGCCTCATACGCCGCTATGAACGTTGGCGCTTTCGCGGTCGTCAGCCACTTGGCAAATTACGGAGAGAAGTACGTTACGCTGGACGATTACGCTGGACTGGCGCGGCGATCGCCTTTGTTGGCAGCAACTCTCACCATCTTCCTGCTATCCCTCATAGGTATCCCTATCACCGGCGGATTCTTCGCCAAGTTTTATGTCTTCAGTGCAGCGCTCCGCTCAAATTTAATTGGGTTAACCATCATCGGCGTGATCAACAGCGCGATCGGCGCGTACTACTACTTGCGGATCATTGTCATGATGTATATGCGCGAAGCTCGCACCGAGGTTCCCGTGATGAAGGTGCCTGCGGGTATCGCTGCTGCTCTCGTGATCACTGTTGCCGCAACAATTTATCTCGGGGTCTTGCCAGGCCGGGTTCTGGATTACGCTCTTCACTCCGCCGATGGCCTGATGCATGTTCCCGCAGAGACGTCGCCTTTAAACACCGCGGCGCGATAGTTGCACTGCACGCCTGACTAGTCGACCGACACAGCAACATCTCTGCGGCTGAATATCCACGATGCTGCCAGCCACAATACAATGGCCTCAATAAAAGCGAGGACCATCAGACCCAAAGGGGTCGTACTTCTTCTCTCGAATGAAAATTGCAGCAATTGATCCAGCAATGAATAAGCTGGTATCGCCCTCCCCCAGTGCGATCCGAATTGCAGAGTGGCAACCGCAGGCACGCCTAACGTAATCGCCGTGGCGAGCGTGGCAAACAGCGGATTCAGGATTGTAGAAAACAGCACTGCAACTGACGCTGAAAGCACACACGCCAGCATCAGGCATGCGATCAGGTTCCAAATATGTGCAGGTTTTCCTGGGCCCGCTAGCACCCATGTTCCCGTGACACCCATCGAGATAGAAAATATCGCGACGGCAATCATGATCCCAATCAGCAGCCCAGAGATGTACTGGGAACGACTCACCCCTTTCGAAAGTACTGCAAGTATTCGCCTCGTCTTCCTCTCGTTGTGGATCGCTGAGGCTCCGAAGAAGATTGCGAACGCCACGCCGTAGACCCCGAGTTGTTTAAAAATAAAAAGCACGTCATTGCGTAACTTTTCCAGATCAAGCACGAGGCCCAGAATTGCCAGCAGCACCACCCATATCATCAACACGAGAATCGGCCAGCGTTGCTCGCGAACGAAATTGATTGCAATCAGCCCGACAGCCCTCATGCGGAGCCGTTCCTTTCGCCACTGGCTGTTGTAAGTTGAAGGAAGATTTCTTCCAGAGAGCGATGCTCGGGATTGACGCTGATTACTTGGCCCCCCAGGCTCCACACTTGTTCCAATGCTGACCTCTGCGAGACGGTTGGAACCGCGAATCGGACTACTCCGTTTTCTAACGTCGCATCCGGGAATG
>JBLNFC010000467.1:0-7887 GCA_050263355.1 Acidobacteriota bacterium | reverse complement strand
CAGAAGAAATGAGGAAGATCGGTGGCGCTGCGAATCGCTTCGGGCATGGAACTCAGGCTTGCTCGCAGGAGAGAGACATCAAGCTGGCATGATTTGCAGCGTTCCAGGTGATTCGATTGCGGATTTCCGCCGGCAAGCAAATTCGCCAGCTCTTCGTCGCTTAGATGTTTTTCTATCTCCATCGCTGCTCCTTCAATTTGTCGCGTACCGAGCTGACGGCGCGAAACAGATGAGTCTTCACGCTGCCCATGCGCAAGCCCATGACATCTGCAATCTCCGGCAGCGACATCTCCTCGGCGAAACGCAGCAGGAAGATTGTCCGCTGGCGTGCTGGAAGACTCATTGCAGTTTTCCAGACGGCTTCTAATTCCTTGCGCGCGAGGAGCACTCGTTCGGGGGAGGGTAGTGGATCGGGAAATTCCACATGGGCTTGAGTAGTGTCATCGGCAAATCCCACCAACCGCTTCCAAAATCCCGCACGGCGGTTGCGACCGTGGTCCTGCGCCAGGTTCGCGGCGATCCGCAACAGCCAAGTATTCAAAGCACATTCGCCGCGAAAGGATGCGCGGCTTTGATAGGCGCGCAGGAAGGTTTCCTGGGTCAGGGTATCTGCCGTCTCGGCGCTGTGCGTGAGGAGAAAGAGGACTCGATAGACGCGGCGTTGATGCTGGCGGACGACGTTGTCGAAGTCTTCGGCCTCCAGCCCTTGCCGTGCCGTCGGCCGGGATTCCAGGGTGGTGGTAAGCGCCGTAGCCACTCAGTCTCCTTTGGACTCTATACAGTATGGACGGATTTGTGCAATGAAGGTTGACGAGGAAGAGAAGTTTCCATCGGGAGCGGGGGCTGGCTCTGGAGGGCTGAAGGCCCTCAGCATGACATGGGTGTTAAACAAAAGCAGATTCCTCGGGGCTAAAGCCCGCTCGGAATGACAAGACTTTGTAGAGGGTTTGGGGCAGAAGCCCCCAGTGATTCTTGCACGCCTACGCGGCGCTAAAGCGCCGCTCTTGCACGGCGGCTCGGAAGGAAGAAGAGGGGAGAATGCTATTGGAGGGCATGGGTCGTTCGGGCCTGAAGGGGCTCAGGATGACATGGGTGTTAAAGAAGAGCGGATTCCTCGGGGCTAGAGCCCGCTCGGAATGACAACCTCTTTGGGAGAAAAGAAAAAGGCACGGGATTCGCCGTGCCTTTTCTTCGTCGTCGAACCGGGCCTTGCGACGTGGGGCCCGGCCTGCGCAAACCTTAGCGGGGAACCTGCAAAGGATGGTCCAGGCGCACTTCCAAGACCGTGCCCTTGTTCAGAGTGATGTTGCGTTGTGTGAGAAAGCCTCCGAGAGCGCCAGCGCCTGCGCCGACACCCGCGCCTATTCCAGCACCCTTACCGCCACCGGCAACTGAGCCGGCAACTGCTCCAACCGCAGCGCCGACCGCGGCGGTCTCAATCATGCGGCCCTTGTTCGGGGACTTGCGCTCAATCTCTCCTTCTTCATTGGGCTGCTTGGCTGCCTTTTCGCCGGGCACACCGGTAACGGTTGCGATCAATGGCATCTTCCCGTGATTGGTTTCAATCTCGTCGAAGCTGAGCAGCAGCCGCGCATGCAAGCCCTGATCAACACCGCTGACGTGACCGCTCACTTTCTTGCCGCGAGGAATTACTGCTCCATCGGGCGCAACCAGATCCTCAGCGAGTTTGGCGGAGAATTTTTTGCCTTGCTTCAGCTTGGCCGTATCGAGCTTGTCGTTGAGCTTGATCAGGAAGGTCTGTCCTTCGGGAATGGCATTGGACGCTGGGATGGGCGCCAGCACAGAACTTTGAGCCGCAAGGGGCAGGGCGGCGAGAATCACCATCGCCACGCACCACAGCTGTCGAGAACGAAGTCTCGTCATAGTTCGAGTCCTTCTAGAAAGGAGTGAGTTGCTTTAGGTTGGATGTGAGGGTCCCTGAAAATGGCTGCCTGCCATTTGCGCCACAGTATCAGGCGGATAGGAGCCGAGCGGGCGCCCGGATTCAGGGCAAGGTAGTGCGGGGCTCAACTGCAACTGCGCTGTTGTTTGCTGATACAGTAAAATCGCCCGGAACGATCACCCTAGAGGGGCACTACACATGGTCGAGAAGTCAGCCGCTGTGGATACCAGCATCGATTCCATCCTTCAGGAACAACGGAAGTTCGAATGCGCACCTGAGTTTGCGCAACGCGCTCATATCCGTAGCCCGGAGGAATATGAGCAACTTTACAAGGAGTCGGTGGAACAGCCGGAGAAATTCTGGGCGCGGGTGGCGCGCGAACTCTACTGGTTCAGGGTATGGGACCGTGTGCTGGAGTGGAAAGCGCCGTGGGCCAAGTGGTTCGTCGGGGGAAAGATAAATCTTTCGTATAACTGCGTGGATCGCCACGTGGAGACCTGGCGCAAGAACAAGGCGGCCATCGTGTGGGAGAGCGAGGCGGGCGAGATCCGTACGCTAACGTACCAACAGCTGCTACGGGAGGTGCAAAAGTTCGCCAATGTTCTGAAGTCGCTTGGGGTGAAGAAAGGCGACCGCGTGGCCATTTACATGGGCATGACTCCGGAGTTAGCCATTGCCATGCTCGCGTGTGCCCGCATCGGGGCCCCGCATACGGTGGTGTTCGGCGGATTTTCTTCCCACGCTCTCATTGATCGTATTCATGACTCGCAGGCCGTTGCTGTCATCACGCAGGATGGATCGTATCGCCGCGGCTCGGAAGTGAAACTGTTTCCCGCGGTTGAGGAGGCGCTGAAGTCCTGCCCATCGGTGAAGCATGTTGTCGTGTATCAGCGCACGGGTTCATCCATCAATATGCAGCAGGGCCGCGATCAGTGGTGGCACGAGCTGATGGCGAAAGCCAGCGATGATTGTCCGGCTGAACCGCTCGATGCCGAGCACCCGCTCTACATTCTCTATACTTCGGGGACAACGGGGAAGCCGAAGGGCGTGGTACACACGACGGGCGGATATTCTGTCGGCACATACGTCACCACGAAGTGGGTTTTCGATCTGCGCGAAGAAGACACGTTCTGGTGTACTGCCGACATCGGGTGGGTCACGGGACACAGCTACGTGGTGTACGGCCCGCTTCAGAATGGCGCCACGACTTTGATGTATGAAGGGGCGCCCAACTTTCCTGAGCCCGACCGCTTCTGGGACATCATCGACCGCCACCAGGTGAACGTGTTTTACACGGCGCCCACGGCGATTCGAACCTTCGTGAAATGGGGCGATGAATGGCCGAAAAAGCATAAGCTCACGAGCCTGCGATTGTTGGGCACGGTAGGCGAACCGATCAATCCGGAAGCGTGGATGTGGTACCGCGAAGTAATAGGTCACAATCGTTGTCCGATCGTCGACACCTGGTGGCAGACCGAAACCGGCCACATTATGATTTCGCCACTTCCGGGGGCGGTGCCGGCGAAGCCTGGATCAGCAACGCGTCCGCTGCCGGGCGTGGTTCCGGAGATCGTCACCATGGATGGCAAGCCGGTGCCGGAGGGGTCGGGCGGATTTCTCATCATCAAGCAGCCGTGGCCGGGAATGCTGCGCACCATCTACGGCGACCCGGATCGTTATGAGCGGCAATATTGGTCGCAAATCCCCGGGGTCTACTTCACGGGAGACGGTGCGCGGCGCGACAAAGATGGTTACTACTGGATTATGGGACGCGTGGATGATGTGATCAATGTTTCGGGTCACCGTCTCAGCACAATGGAAGTTGAGTCAGCGCTGGTTGCGCACGAGAAGGTGGCGGAAGCTGCGGTGGTGGGGCGTCCTGATGAGTTGAAGGGACAAGCGATCTCTGCCTTTGTGACTCTCGAGCAAGGTCATCAACCCTCCAACCAACTGAAAGAAGAGCTGCGCCAGTGGGTGGCGAAAGAAATTGGCGCTCTGGCGAAACCAGACGACATTCGCTTCACCGATGTTCTTCCCAAAACCCGGAGCGGGAAGATTATGCGCCGTCTGCTGAGAGAACTGGCCAGCAGCGGGGACGTGAAGGGGGACGTAACCACGCTTGAGGATTTGGGCGTGATCGCAAAACTGAAGGAGCATGAAGAAGTGTGATGGGTACCGGCGGTGTCGGTGAGGCTACCGGATCACTGGGGACGTTGGAACCGTCTTGCCGAAGGAACTAAAATACTTGGGAGAACGTATGGTTTAGAGGGAGGCATAGCCCTATGCATCCACTAGCTGCTTTGTTCTTCTTCCCGCTATTCGGTTCGGGAATCGCAATTTATTTCCTGCCGTCGATCATTGCTGCCGCGCGCAGCAAGCGCGATCTACTCTCGATCTTTCTGCTGAATTTCTTCTTGGGATGGACGGCTATCGGTTGGGTGATTGCGCTCGTATGGGCGGTAAAGACGGATGTGCCGCACGCATTGCCGCCACGGAGTTACTGATGGCGCTTGTGGCTCATTGATTTTAATCGTCCGGCCTGCCCTGGTATTGTCGACGGCGAATAAACCGGGTCAGAGGCTCGGTTCTATCCAGACTTCGCTTCAGACGGCATGTTTTGTTGAGGTGCAAGAAGGGAAGGGCATTTACTCCCTTCCTCAAAGCCGCTTCAGGCCCTTGGGGCGAGGCAAAACCCGCGTCCTTAGCGGCGTCTGAGGGGCCCTACAGGAAAACTCGGCAGCCGCGGCAAACAACCAGCAATTTGGCGGGGACATCTCAACAGGAACTTTGGTTCTGAAAGGACCTGTGTGCGCGCCCCGTCCAAAATTGAGCTTTTAGGAATTGCAGCATATCTGGCCATCACTCTCAGCGGGTGCGGAGGAGGTGTCCCTGAGTCGGCACCTAAACCCACCGACTTCAGCCTGACTGTATCATCCAGTGGATCAGGGACAGTCAGCAGTACGCCCGCGGGCATCAATTGCGGCACAACCTGCAGCGCAAGCTTCGCCGCAGGCTCGTCTGTAACGCTCACCGCAACGCCTGCGGCGGGGGACTCATTTTCGGGTTGGAGTGGCGCCTGTTCAGGCGCGGGGAAATGTACGGTTGTGTTGAATGCGGACACCGCCGTGGGCGCCGCTTTCTCCGCGCCGGGTACGGTAACGGTGTCCGCGGTGGGACCTGGGACGGGTACTGTTACCAGCACTCCGGCGGGAATCAACTGCGGCCAAAGTTGCAGCGGGACTTTTCCTTCGGGTACATCGGTGACACTGACTGCGACAGCGGCCGCCAACTCCAGTTTCGCTGGGTGGTCGGGGGCTTGCACGGGCACGGCAGCTTGTAAGGTGAAGGTAGGAGCAACGGCCGCTGATGTGACGGCCACCTTTAAATTGTCGGGGTCGCTGAATGCTATCAATCACATCATCTTCATGGCCCAGGAGAACCGTTCGTTCGATCATTATTTCGGAGCCTTACGCCAGTACTGGCTGGATAACAATTACCCTGATCAGCCCTTTGACGGCCTGCCGCAATTTCCAATCAGCGCACCAGTCGGGCCCGCGCCGACGAATCCGGGATGCGATCCGGCATTTCCGTGGAATCCAAATGCTCCGGTGGATTGCAAAATCAACGCAAACAGTCCAGCTATTCAGAGCTACCACCTGATCACGCAATGCCTGGAGAATCCCAGCCCCTCGTGGAACGAGAGCCACGTTGACTTCAATTTGATGAATCACGTTTCAGGAACTGCCACGCTGGACGGGTTCGTCTGGACAGCGGCGCACGACGCACGCAACCAGGTGCCTGCGCTTTTTGACACGAACGGTGTCCGCGCAATGGGTTATTACGACGGCAGTGATCTGAATTACTACTACTTCATGGCATCGAATTTCGCGACTTCCGATCGCTGGTTCTCGCCCGTGATGTCGCGAACTCCACCCAACCGCATGTACTTACTGGCAGCTACGGCCCATGGGCATGCGTATGGGCTGAACACTTCGGGAAGTACGCAACTCCCCGATCCGATCATCTTCCAGTTGCTGCAGCAACATGGCATCAGCTGGAAGATTTATGTTCACCCGGACGCCAGCGGATGTACCACGGCGCAGTGTCTCTACAAGCAGAGCTATATTCAGAATTTTCTGTACGGAAACACGATTTTGCAGAATTTTCCGCAGAACATCCAACCGATCTCGCAATACTTAACGGACGTGCAGAGCGGAAGTCTGCCACAGGTGGCCATGATTGAGCCGGCATCGCTGGTTTCCCTCGACGAGCATCCGTCGGATCTTGATGTGCCGAATCCGCCCAACATTCAAAAGGGCGCTCAATACGTGCAGTCGCTGATCGACGCGCTGATGCTGAGCCCCTCGTGGAAGGACTCGGCGTTCATTCTGACCTTCGATGAATTTGGCGGATTTTATGATCATGTTCCGCCGCAGCCAGCTGTGAGTCCCGACGATATTCCACCCACTGACCTTCAACCAGGCGACATCTGCACGCCGCCCAACACCGGACCTACGTGCGATTTCGTCTACACGGGATACCGCGTGCCGCTGATTGTGGTCTCGCCATTCGCAAAGAAGAACTACGTTTCGCACACAGTGGCCGACTACACTGCGATTCTCAAGTTCATCGAGACGCGGTTCAAATTGCCGTCGCTGACGAAGCGCGATGCAGTGCAAATGGATATGACGGAGTTCTTCGACCTGGTGAATATGCCCTGGCAGATTCCGCCAGTTCCGCCGCAGCAGAGCACAAGCGGGGCCTGTTATCTCAATCGTCTGCCCTGAGAAGGACAGGAATTGATGGCACCGCGCGCGGCGAGGCCAGCGAAAGCCTCCTAGGGAGGAAGGTTTTCGCTGGTTTTTCTAGTGCTTGATGCTCGCCAGCAACTTGTTCTCATCCTGATTGGGTGGCTCATAGCGCCCACCTAAGTACTTTGCCAGGAATTCCTCGGCGGCAGCGTTGAATGCCATGTTGTTGGTGGGACGCGCGAAGCCGTGACCTTCATCGGGGAAGACGTAGTATTCGACGGGCTTGTTGTTCTTGCGCATTGCGGCAACAATCTGATCGCTCTCGGCCTTGTTAACACGAGGGTCGTTGGCGCCCTGTCCGATCAGTAGCGGCACTTTGATCTGGTCTGCCTTAAACAAAGGCGATTGGGCCTTCAGGATGTCTTCCGAATCGCCCATGCGTTTGTGAAAGGTGGCGAGGATGGTCGACCAGTAGGGCGGAATGGTCTTGAGCAACGTGTTGAGATTGGAGGGGCCAACAATGTCCACTCCACAGGCAAATGCATCCGGCGAAAATGCGACGCCGGCGAGTGTGGCGTAGCCGCCATAGCTTCCGCCCATAATGCAGACCTTCTTAGCATCGGCTACACCTTGCTTGACCGCCCAGTCTTTGCCGTCCAGAAGATCCGTGTGCATGCTTCCGGCCCATTGACGATCACCGGCGTTGACATACTTCTTGCCGTATCCCGTGGAGCCGCGAAAGTTGATCTGCAAGACCGCATAGCCGCGGTTGGAAAGCCATTGTGCGTAAGAATCGTAGCCCCACTGGTCGCGACCCCAAGGGCCGCCATGGACAAAGAGCACCATCGGCAAGTTCTTTGCGTCCATGCCCGCCGGTGTTGTCAGATAACCGTAGAGGGTCATTCCGTCTCGCGCAGCGAACTCGATCGGCTTCATCGCCGACAACGTGTACTTCTCCAGCTGGGGACGGTTGCTGAACAGTAGTGTTGCTTTCTTTGAAGGCCGGTCGTAAAGGTACCAGTAGACCGGCGCGTTGTCGGCTACATAGGTGACGATCCATTTACTGTCGTCAAGGCTTTGAGAGAGACCGTCGATATCGCCGGGCCGCACTTTGCTCAGCTCAGCGAAATCATCTTTAACCGAGGGATCGAGAAAACTGTATTCCGTGCGTTGCTTGATGAAACTGACTGCTTCCAGGGCGTTGGTTTTGGGGTTGTTGATGGTGCCATTCAC
>JBLNFC010000466.1:0-2955 GCA_050263355.1 Acidobacteriota bacterium | reverse complement strand
CAGCTTAGTCTTCCCGAGCAAGAACCCCAGCGGTGAACGCAAATCCTCCAGCTTCTTAAAGGGCTGCTTACGAACTTGGCGCTCGCCGGGAACATAGAACCAAGCGTCCTGCCCGTCCGTTAAGAACAACTTCTCTCTGGGAGAACGGTACTCCCAACGCATCTTGCGCGGTTTTTTCAACCACACGGTGCCCGATTCAGTTCGGTCCATGCCATTGCCGCGATAGATCTCGGTGAACTCGGCCTGCAAAGATCGCAAATGATTGTAGTGATTGTCGACTGCGCTGGCGATTGAGTGTACGTCCGTCGGAGCCGAGCTAGATGGTTCGCCGGAGCGCCCCAAAACAGCAAGCGGCAACAGAAAACAGAGGAAAGAAAGCAGTTTGCTGATTCTCAACAAGAGTGACCCAGTACTTTAGATTCCATTTTAGCGTTCCCGGATCATCTCACGTGAAAAAGCAAATTCTAGGCGGACCGATATGCGTAAATCACGCAATCACGCATGGCCAAAACCTTTGTCAGCACAGGGCAGTTGGCTAAGACTACTTCCAGCAGCGGGTTGTGATAGATCACATACACGCTTCGTGGCGCTTCGCGCACGCTCTTCTCTAAGTTTGCAATCACATGCTCCAGCGTAGACACAGGGAAAGGGTTGAACAGGTAGAGCACGATCGGTGCATTGGGGAATACGAAGTCCCTGGCGTTCACGCACATAGAAGTAATCGCGAAACACTGTTGAGAATCGCTGCGATATGCGCGGATATTTTCCTCGGCAATATGGTTCAACGCCGGCAGCAATTCCACGCCAATGATTCGTTGGAACGCATAGTGCGAGGCCATCAACAAAGTGCGACCCTTGCCGGAACCCAGGTCGATAAATGTGAATTGTCTGAAATCGATCGGGAGAGCCTGCATCATCTCGCGAAAAGAACTTTCCTCGGTAGCTTGATAAAGCGAGTGGAACGTACCGATCAAGCGGTCACGGAAAGCCACGGTGGCGCTGGTAGTGTCCACGCGGTGCTCCCAGTCGTAATTGATGTCGCCATACCGTTGGCGCTGCCGTGCCGGGGTCGAGTCGTGCAGAAAATAAGACATTTCCGATAAGAACATCTTCAGCGTAGGCCAGAAGCCATAGCGTGCAGCGTTCTCCACCCACCATTCCCGCACCGTCTTTGCAAGAGAGAGTCTAGGGTACGAGGAGGCCGGCATTGCTGGATGCTACATGAATGTGGGTGCGATCGCCGGTCTACTGCAACGCGTCTTTCAGCTTATCGAGATCGGGCGCCACAGGAGGTTTATAGCCGGGAGGCAGACCCTGGGTTATGAAAGGGATGTCATCAGGATTCCGCACTTCGATCCGGCCATCTAAAGTCAGCTTATAGGGACGCCCGGCGGGGTCAAGAGGAACATCGCGCAGCATGTTCGCGTAGACCAGATCAACCAATGATGCCGGGGGATGGCCAGTCCGCTCCTGGTATAGCCGAACTAGCTTCTCGAGAACTAACACGTTTTCGTCGGATTGCAGCGCCTTCAGGTGGGCTGCAGCGTTCAGCTTGATCTGCTTGTCGTTCGCGCTTTCAAAGGTGGTGATCCATAGCATGCGCGCCGTCTCGATTTCACCTGCGCTTTGGGCCATCTTGGCAGCGAGGATCTTCAAAAACGGATGAGCTCCGGGACGCTCCGCACCTCGTGAAAAGGCCTCTGCCGCCTGAGGATAATCATGGAGTTCGAGATAGTAGATGAAACCAAGATCGTAGTAGAGGCGCCACGCGTTGGGATTACTCCGAATTCCGTTCTCAACCAACTGAATCGCGCGTTTGGGCTCTCCGGCACCCTCGGGAGGTTGCGGAGACAGGAAGTTGGCTCCGAACTCATATGCCACCACCAGATGTGGATCCAGATACGTCGTAATTTCCAGCAAAGGCGCCAGCAAGCTGTAGTCCCGAGCCAGAATGTGGTGCTTGTTTCCGAAATACTGTACGGCTCGGGTCCAGTAGACATCCGCCAGCAATCCTTCATAGCCCAGACTGAGTCGTTTCACCGCTTTAGGCGAAGTTATGTAAAGAACTTCCTGCAGGCTTGCGCCAGTGCGCAGGCGGTCGACTTGCACAAGCGTGAGAACCGAGGCACCCAGAAAGAAGGTCAAGAGGATGCTCGCGAAGAATGTAGTTCGCCGGCGAGAACTCATTTCAAGTTCCGGTGCTCAAAGATCAGGACTGCGCCACTCAAAGCCATCGAGGCATAAAACAGGGCGTAAATGCTGTTGTAAAGGATCAGGTGGCCCGGTACCGGCTGCCCATGGGCGACCGAACCAATGATGTTCAATGCGGAAAGATTCGGTATCAGGTACGCCAGTCCTGTTGCGATCCAGCGCGCCATGCCCGAGGTGAGGGCGGCGAATCCGCGTAAGTCTTCGGCGAATGTGCCTATTACAAACAACGAAAATGCAAACACAGCCGAGAGCAGCGGCGAAGAGAATGACGAGAACAGAAGAGCGAGCGCAGTGATCATCAGGAATTGCAAGACGATGAAGTAGACAGCAATAAGGACCCAAGCATCGGGCGCATGCAGATGGTGCGAAACATACAGTAGAGCGGCGAAGACGCCTATCGCCATGAAGAACGTGTTCACCACTAGCGTGCCGGCGAGCCCAAAGAACTTTCCGACAATAAACTCCCAGCGGCGGACCGGTCGCGACAAGACGGTGTACAAAGTCTTCTTCTCGATCTCCTTTGAGACCAGCCCGATACCCACAAAGATCGCAATCACCATCCCGAACAACGAAACCGCGGTGAGACCCAGATTGATGACTACCAGATGCTCGATATCAATGGAGATTTGACCGACGAGAATCGCCGCTCCGACCAGCAACAAGGCGAAGGCGACCAGGTTGTAGAGCACGCGGTCACGAACTGCTTCGCGAAAAGTATTCGAAGCAATGTGGCGGATGCGCGAG
>JBLNFC010000465.1:0-4184 GCA_050263355.1 Acidobacteriota bacterium | reverse complement strand
GCAATCAGCTCTCTGTCTGCTCGCGGCCCGGGCTCATCAGTTCGCCCGAAGGCGCGGCCCGCGGCCACCGTTTCGGTGAAACTCATCAATGCAATGCCTAATGCACCGGGCCAAAGCACGGTTATCAACGAAAGGTCTGGCTTCACCAGCGAAGGCACGCCGGGCGGTATGTGGCCCACCAGCTCGACACCCCGATGTTGCAACTGCAAGAAGTACGCGCCCGCGATCGCAGCAGCTACTGCCAGGAGCGGCGCTGGCACCTTCGGCAGGAAACGCTCCATGGTCAGCAGAAATATGATTATCGTGGCGCCGACAGCTAGGGTTGCTAAGGATGTTTTTGGAAGGTTTTGAACGGTTGCAAGGGCGTTGTGAACGAATGTCCCTCTTGCGAAGTGAATGCCAAGGATCTTCGGGACCTGGTCCACTACAATGACCAGCCCGATGCCTGCTTTAAAACCGACGAGTACCGGCTCGGAGATAAAGTCTGCCACGAAACCCAGGCGAAGAAGACAGGCGAGCACAAGTGCCGCTCCTACTAGCAGCGCCAAGGTGGCTGAAGCTCTCAGCAGGGCCGCGGGGCTGCCGCTGGGCGCGGCCTGCGCCAACTGAGCGGCGGTCAGGATGGCCACGGTGGTGCTCGTGCTGACGCTGAGCACGCGCGAGGTCCCGAGAACCGCGTAAATCACCATCGGCACCAGGGCGGTATAGAGGCCTACCTGCACTGGCAGCCCGGCCATCATGGCATATGCCATTGCCTTGGGAATAATTACCGCGCCGGTGGTCAACCCAGCGATGATGTCGGGTCGCAGCCAATCTCCACGATATGAAACCAGCCACTCTGGTAATGCACGAAGCCACCCATGCTCTGACATTGCAGGCTCACCAGAGCAGCGGGACGGTTCGATGCGTCTGCTTGGACTCTACGTACCCTTTGCGCTTTTGCCTTGGCGGAAGCTTGGGGGGCGTATACGGAATCTCCTCGTAGGGAATGCTGCTGAGTATGTGCGCGATGCAATTCAGGCGGGCACGCTTTTTGTCGTCTGAGGGAACGATGTACCAGGGCGACATTGCTGTATTCGTGGCTGCGAGCATTGCGTCCCGCACTCGTGAGTAGTCGTACCAGCGGCGGTGCGATTCCAAGTCCATAGGACTCAGCTTCCAACGCTTGGAAGGATCATTGATACGCGCGAGGAAGCGTTTGTGCTGTTCCTTTTTCGATACTTCGAGCCAGTACTTGAGCAGTATGATGCCTTGGCTCACCAGAAATCCCTCGAACGTTGGGCAGTCCCTGAGAAATTCTCTGTGCTCTTCCTTGCTACAAAAGCCCATCACGTACTCAACACCGGCGCGGTTGTACCAGCTCCGGTCGAAGATGACGATTTCGCCTCCGGCGGGCAGTTGTTCGACGTAGCGCTGCGCATGGAGCTGCGCCTTCTGCCTGTCGGTCGGCGCGGGAAGCGCGACTACACGAAAGATGCGCGGGCTGACGCGCTCCATGATGCGTTTGATGATGCCGCCTTTGCCGGCAGCATCCCGTCCCTCGAAAAGGATGACAATGCGGGCGTTCGTCGCCTTAACCCACTCCTGTAGCTTGACCAGCTCAATTTGTAGCTTGAAGATCTGGGCCTCATAGTCTTTCTTGCAAATCTTAGGTTGGCCGTTGACGCCGGAGTGTTTAGTGTCTCTGTCCGGCATTGATTTTGATTTTTTGGCGTTCTCGGATTTTTTTCCCATCTTTCCCTTCTGCCGTCGTGGACCAGGGCGCATCTAGAGACCGACTCGGCGCGGTCGAATATTGGATCTTGCATCGGAGTGTCTCGGCCGAGCGATAGAAGTTCACCTTTCCGCTACTTGCGATGCACTCCTAGGGCCACTCGCATGAACTGCATCACAGCAACTTAGAGGTAAGCGCGCTAAGTTCCATGCCGGAATGCGGGCAGCGACCTCGAAAGTCAGTCGCCAATCAAAGACGGCAGTTCGTTCGAGGAGGATGACCTGTTCTTTCGACTAGGGTCTTCCCTATTTGAGACGCCAGCATTGCGAGACAGAGAACACTCCAGTCGTAAATTATTTCATTCGAAAGAGGAGAATGCGGAAGCCGATCGAGAGCCTGCTGTCCGCACACAGGACGGCCTGCTGTTGCCCTCGTATTGAATCTCAAACAGTGATTCCAGCAATCACGCGTTCTCTGAGTTTCTTCTTGGCCGTTGCTTGATCTGGCAGGTTTATTGCTCTTCAGGTATCCCCGACCTACGCGAGCCAGCTTCGACTTCTTGCGAGAGGCGAGTGCAGTCCAAAGACATGGAACGCACCTGCTCGCGGTAATTCGCCCTCGAATTCCCAACGGCGGACCTCGTTTGCAGCGTCGAGCGTTCGAGTCCGACCCGTTCGGCGGCTCCCCCGCCCCCGCAGTTCGCCCCCCGCGGCGAGTTGGCGTGCAGTTGCGCAGTCGCATGAAGTCAGCTGCAGGAGAAACCGTCATGGCAGGCATTCTCTCGGCGCCGCTCGAGAATCACCGTAAGCTTCTGCATTATTCAGCAGCGGTAACACCGGTGGAGTGCTTTTCGTACTGCCCACATGTAGGCACTGCCCCGACTCGGGCAGCCGTGAGAAGCCCACTTGTGGTCAGAGCCTATTGAAGTCAAGCAGTTTGCCGCGTTGATGAGTGGCAGACGATCTGCAACTCTCCTTGGTGTAAGTCGCCATCTGCAATGTTCAAGATCGCGCTCAAATCGGCATGGCAGTTCTCCGTAAGCGAGATCCTGTTAATGGCTAGCCTCAATCAACTGGAAAAGAGGCGGAAGGTTACCCGAAAATGAATGACACCTACGAAGCTGATCAGACTTCCTTCAAGAAGGATTCGCCGGATTGCTCCACAGCCGGAGTGAAAAAGGAAACTCCGGAAAATCGATCTCACGCCTCATTAGACGTTCGGCCTCCCGAAGGAAAACTGGGCGTAATGATTCCCGGCATGGGGGCGGTTGCGACCACCTTTGTCGCGGGTGTCGAGGCAGTCCGAAAAGGCATGGCTTCGCCGATCGGCTCGCTGACGCAGATGGGGACGATTCGTCTCGGCAAGCGAACCGAAGGACGGTCTCCAAAGATTAAGGATTTTGTTCCCCTCGCTGGCCTGAACGATTTGATCTTCACCGGTTGGGACATCTTCGAAGATGACATGCACAGCGCGGCATCGAAAGCGGGCGTGCTCGAGCGCGACCTACTCGACAAGGTAAAAGGCCGGTTGAGTGCCATCAAGCCGATGGCTGCTGTGTTCGACCACAACTATGTGAAAAGGATCTCCGGACCGAATGTCAAGCAGGGGAAGAACAAGCTTGAATTAGCAGAGCAGTTACGGCAAGACATCCGCGACTTCCGTGCGTCCAGCGGTGCCTCGCGTCTGATCACCATCTGGTGCGCCTCGACTGAATCTTTCCTTCAACCGACGGCCGCTCACCAGAACCTGAAGGCTTTCGAGAAGGCGATGATGTGTAACGATGTCTCGATCGCACCCTCGATGGTCTATGCCTACGCGTCTCTTATGGAGGGCGTGCCTTTCGCCAACGGTGCGCCGAACCTCACACTGGATATCCCAGCAATGGAGGAATTAGCGCGGGAACGCGAACTCCCGATCTGCGGCAAGGACTTCAAGACAGGTCAGACTCTCATGAAGTCTGTTCTGGCGCCCGCATTCAAGGCCCGTCTGCTGGGAGTCAGCGGCTGGTACTCGACGAATATTCTAGGCAATCGCGACGGCGAAGTACTCGACGATCCCGGCTCATTCAAAACGAAGGAAGAGTCCAAGCTCGGGTTACTCGAGCATATCCTTCAGCCCCAGCTCTATCCGGAGCTCTACGGGAACATTTTCCACAAGGTGCGCATCAACTACTATCCCCCTCGCGGTGACAATAAAGAGGGTTGGGACAACATCGACATCTTCGGCTGGCTCGGTTATCCCATGCAGATCAAGGTGGACTTCCTGTGCCGCGACTCAATTCTCGCCGCGCCCATCGTCCTCGATTTGGTGTTGTTCCTTGATTTGGCCCAACGCACCCCGGAACTGCGCCGGCTCGGTATCCAGGAATGGCTGAGTTTCTACTTTAAGTCTCCAATGACTTCAGCAGGCCTTTACCCCGAGCACGACTTGTTCATTCAATTGATGAAGCTGAAGAACACGCTACGCCATC
>JBLNFC010000464.1:0-5325 GCA_050263355.1 Acidobacteriota bacterium | reverse complement strand
CTACTCTGGCTGAGGATTCTGCCGCTGTGAATAGACTTGCATGCTTTGGAAGAAGACTCTCCAATTCCTGCAAAGTATTGCGTTTTGGTCTGGCGCATTCAGCAGGGAGTTCTCACTCCCCCACTTGAATTGCGTGCTTCCACCTATTGAAGTTAGGATTCTTGTCTCCGGAGGTCCGATTTGTTGCCCGTCCGGCAACCTGTGTTCTTGGTCTGGAATGTGCCTACAGGAATCAGAATTCAGCTCGCGCGCCAGCTGTTCGTGCCACTTCTGCTGATGATTGCATCGCAGGCGATGGCGCAAGTTCTCCCTCGAGAGGCTAAGTCGTTGTTGGACGACGGGCGGGCCTCGCTGCAGCGAGGCGATTTCGCGGCTGCAACTCGATATCTGGAACAGGCCCGCCGCATAGCTCCCGAGAGCGCCGACATTCTCCGTCCACTGGTTCTAAGTTATCTGCAATCCGGAGCGCTCGACGCCGCAATTAGCACGGGTCGATCGGCACTCGCATTGGCGCCCAAGGATGCTGATGTCCATCATTGGCTTGGCTTGGCTTATTTCAAGAGGAATAATTTGCCGAATGGCAAATCTGAGCTGAGGCAGGCAGCGGACTTAGCCCCCAATAATGCCGATATTCATTTCGATCTGGCGCTAATTTTGTTAAGCGCCAATGACAATGATACTGCGAGCAAGGAACTGGAAACGACAATTAAGCTCGACCCTGCTAACGCGCTAGCGCATACGTTGCTGGGCAGAGCTTATCTAAACACGAACCGGACAACACCAGCTATCGAACATTTTCGTATCGCCTTGCGTCTGGATCCCAGTGTTCCGCTGGGTCGCTATAATCTCGGTTTCGCCTACTCCAGCGTTGGACGCACACAAGACGCAGTTGCTGAGTACGAAAAGGAGCTGACTCATTCTGCAAACAATGCGAACGTCCAATACCAGCTTGCCCGCTGTTTGCTGGAACTGGGCAGGACGGAGGATGCAGTGAGTCATCTTCAGATGGCGACGAAACTTGATCCCCAAAATGGTGATGCGTATTACGCACTCGGAAAAGCGCTGGCGCAGCGGGGCGAAAACAACAGCGCCGTGGCTGCACTGCGGCATGCGGCGGAATTGAAGCCTGCTGATCCCAGTCCCCATTATCTACTGGCTCGACTTTTGGAAAAATCGGGGGACAAAGACGCCGCCCAACGCGAGTGGCAGCAGTTCAACGATCTCAAGAAAGCTAATCCAGCAACCGAAGGGATGGCCACGGGTCGCTCGCAGTGACTCTTCTGTTTTCCAAAAATTCTCTTCCTGCAGCATTCGTAGTCTTGCTTCTTCTTCTCGGGTTACAAGTCTCCTTCGGTTCTCCGCAAAGGGCTACCTATTCAGCGAAGCATTCCGGCGCCAACAAAGGACCCGGCCCTACCGGCCCGCAATTTGTCGACGTAACGCGCGCGAGTGGCATCGATTTCCACCTCACCTGCGGAGGTCCGGAGAAACGGTACATCATGGAATCCATGTGCGGCGGCGTGGCTGCGCTTGACTACGACAATGATGGCTGGCTGGATATTCTGCTGGTGGATGGTTCCACCCTGGAAGACCTCGATTCCGGAAAGTGCCATCGACCGAAAATTTACCGCAACAATCAGGACGGCACTTTCACCGATGTCAGCGCTAAGGCGGGGCTCACCCGCTGCGGCTGGGGATTCGGTGTAGCGATAGGTGACTACGACAATGACGGTTGGGAGGATGTGTACATCACCTATCTCGAGGGCGGGGCGCTGTATCACAACAATCACGACGGTACGTTTGCTGACGTCACCGCCAAGGCTGGGGTCGATAACGGCGGACGCTGGGGAACAAGCGCTGCGTTCGGCGACTACGATAACGATGGCAACTTAGATTTGTATGTCGTTAATTACGTCAATTTGGATCTCGAGCATCTTCCGGAATTCGGTAAGGGTCCGTTCTGCCAGTATCGTGGAATCCCGGTTTCGTGTGGTCCTCGGGGACTAAAAGGATCGCGCGACCACCTTTACCACAACAACGGCGATGGCACGTTTTCGGATATGACGAAAAAGTTGGATATCGATCCTGAGTCCTACTATGGCTTGGGCGTGCTTTGGCTCGACTACGACAAGGATGGTTGTCTCGACGTGTACGTCGCCGATGACTCGTCTCCGAGCCAGCTTTATCACAATAACTGCCACGGAGGCTTCACCGAGGTGGGCGCGTCAGCCGGCGTCGCGTACAGTGCGGATGGACGCGAACAGGCGGGCATGGGGGTTGATTCTGCCGACTACGATCATGACGCGTGGCCTGACATCGTCAAGACCAACTTCTCCGATGACACGAACGATCTCTATCACAATGACCACAATGGTCAATTCACCGATGTTGCTGGACCTTCCGGCTTCGGCCTTATAAGCGTTCCCTTCCTGGGTTTCGGTGTTAAGTTCCTCGACTTCGATAATGATGGGTGGGCTGACCTCTTTGTCGCCAACGGACATGTCAATCCTCAGGTGGATGCGCACCCGTTTGGAGTGACGTATGCCGAGAGGCCATTTCTGTTTCGCAATCTGGGGAACGGTACATTCAGCGAGATCGGAAACCACTCCGGGCCCGACCTGAAGAAGCCTCATGTGGCACGAGGACTAATCACGGCAGACTTTCTTAACTCGGGGAAACTGGACGTTCTTTTCACGGTTCTCGATGGCTCGCCCCTGCTTCTGAGAAATCAGCCATCTTCGGCCGGACATTGGCTCACCATCAAGACGATTGGTACGCGTTCCAATCGCGACGGCTTCGGCGCACGCGTCGAGGTCACTGCCGGCAATCTGATTGAGGCGGACGAAGTTCGGGCCAACAGTAGCTTCGAATCCGCCAGCGATGCGCGCCTTCACCTTGGACTAGGGAAAGCCACCCGGCTTGACCTCATCACCATTCACTGGCCTTCCGGCAAAGTGGACCAAGTCAAGAACGAGGCTGCCGACCAAGAATTGGTAATTGAGGAGGGCAAAGGCGTTGTCTCGCGGCGCTCGTCTTCGCCGGCGCAACGGCCGCGTCCTGCTGCTCGCAAACATTGACACGACCACAAGCTATCCACGTGCGGAGTGCCACAACCTGGTGTGACAAATCTCCAATTTGTTGTAGATGTGCTTCTGCTTGTCTACTGTAATCCGTAGCACAATGGCCGGATTCTGCCCCATGTTTAGCCAAGTTGTTGACGTGTCATGTAAATCACTTTGGTTCCCTTCTTGCTTGAGCAATTGCAACATTTTGTGGGGTTTGGACGTTTCCGGTCAGAACAGTGCGCCGGCAGAGTCCGAACAGATGCCTTAAGTTGTTGATTTGAGTTGACAGTTATACAGTCGCAACGCACAATGTGCGCCGCGCACGCTGCTGTGGAGAGCTCACCATGTCTCAGGTGAGCAAGTTGGGGCTTCAAGATTCGTCTGAAGTTCAGTTGCGTTTCGTATTCCGTCTCAAAATTGAAAATTGCTCAGTTCTGGAGGGGTAGAGTAATGAAGAAGCTGCTTTGGTGCTTCGCATTTCTTTCGGTGCTGGGGTTTGCTTTCACGGCGCTGGCACAAGTTCAAAATGGCGCGTTTACGGGGACAGTTACAGACCCGTCAGGCGCGGCGGTTCCCAATGCCAAGGTCACGATCACCAACCTTGGGACCAATGCTTCCACCACCGCGACGACGAACAACACCGGTCTCTTCAACGCGAGAGAACTGCCGCCAGGAACTTACAGACTTTCGGCGGAAGCGCCTGGTTTCAAGACCTTCACGAACAACAACGTTACCCTCAATGCAGGTACCACCCAGCGCACTGATTTCAAGATGTCGCTAGGACAGGCGCGTGAAGTGGTGGAAGTCTCCGGCGAAGTGGCGGCTGTGAACACAGAAGATTCCAGGCTCGCGACGACAGTTACTGCCACTCAGATTGCCAATCTGCCGCTCAACGGCCGGAACGTATATGACCTGATGCAGTTGGCTCCTGGCGCAATCAGCGTGACTGGAGTCGACTTCGAAAACGGTCACGACACGGTTGTGAATGGCCTCCGGGAAAACTTCAATGGATTCCTGATCAATGGCGTGTCCAACAAGGGCCTTAGCGGCGGCACGGACCTGGTGCCCATTGCCGATACGGTACAGGAATTCCAGCAGTTGCAACTGAATATGTCGGCGCAATACGGCAACAGCGCTGGATCCATCAACAATCTGGTGACCAAGTCGGGAACGAATTCTTTCCACGGTAGTGCGTGGGAGTACTTCCGCAACGACAAGTTGGACGCGAACACTTTTTTCTTGAACCAGCAGCCAGATCCCTTTAAGGATCCGACGGGAACGGCTTGTACCTCGGGCGACACTTCCAAGTGCTTCAAGCCGGCGCTGAGATTCAACCAGTTTGGCGCAACTTTTGGTGGCCCGATTCTGAAAGACAAGCTGTTCTTCTTCGCATCGTTCCAGGGCGACCGATTCAAGACGGTAGGGCCGCCAAGCACGATCAAGATTGAATCGCCAGAGTTCCGTGCTGCTGTGGGTCAGGCGTTTCCCAATTCAGTGGCCAACTTACTGTATTCGAATTTCCAGCCGCTGCTGCCGGGGACTAACGGCATCTCTTTGAATGAATACTTTGCCCAAGGCCTGCAGCCAAACGGGTTTGTTGCAGCCGACTACGTGTGTCCGGACACTGTTGGGCCCGCGTTGGCGGCCAGGTTCCGGACGCTGATCGGGGTGACTTCGGCGGACGTTACTCAAGCGCTGGGTAGCACGGGTGCGCCGTGCAGTGTTGATTTGACACCTTTCGCAGGTACTCCGGGCGTTTTTAGTCGGACCGCGCCCTTCCAATTCGACAGCGTTGCCATCTTCGGCTCCCAGGCGGGATCCCTCGGGAACGGCAATCTTTTTAACGGAAACGAAGGTTCGTTCCGCTTAGACTACACACCGGGCAGCAAGGACCGCTTCTTTGCCCAGTACAACTATTACCGTCAGACGGACAGCGATGGCCCCTGCAATTCAGCTTGTGCTCGCGGCTTTACCAACCCGGAGGTCATTTTGTTCCCGGGCGGTCAGGCTAGCTGGGTCCACACTTTCAGTCCAACCGTGCTTAACGAAGCTAGAGTAGGGTACCAGCAAAATCGAGACCTCATCGGTACTGCTGTTCCCGGCGTCCCGCAAATCGGACTTGCGGGCATTCTGGACGATGTCACGGCGGGATTCGGGTCCTATGCCGGGTACCCGCAAACCTTCAAGGAGCACGTCTACACTTACTCGGACATGGTCTCGATCAGCCACGGGAATCACAGCTTCAAAATCGGTGCAGATT
>JBLNFC010000463.1:0-3651 GCA_050263355.1 Acidobacteriota bacterium | reverse complement strand
CCTTTTCTTCAAGGGAGAATAGTTCCAACGGAGGCAAATTCCGTCAAAACTTTATGCCGGAATCTTATGAGTGTAAAAAGGGGCGTGTCAATAAATTTCTGGGAAATAAATATGTTTGTTTTCAGTAGCTTACAAAAAAGATCAACATGGCTCGGAATTGTGCAATTTCCACGAAAAAACCCCCTTCGGAGATGTCTAACTCGCTTTTATTGATGAGCTTAGCTTGGAATCAGGCGGCGAAGACCGGCCAGAATCCAAGTGAAGGGAGATGAATTCCACCTCTTCCGGACCCTTGAACAGCTTGCCCGGCAGCAGGCGACTGAAGGCGATTCGGATACCTCCAAATGCCAGGCCAGCGACCAGCGCCAGACCCATCAGGATCCCGCAAAGCAGAATAATGTTGACGAGCAGATTTGCAAGGTTGTTTCGCTTATCGAAGAACGTATTCTGGTTCCAAGTTACGTCCGCATCGTAATTGACACCACCCAGTAAGGCTCGCGCATCGCTCTGCGAGATGGGTCCTGCCGCAATGGCGAGCAGTGGCCCACTGCGCTTGTCATAAAAGGGACCAACATTCACGATCGACGCCTCGCCCGGTTTCTGCTGAGCCAAGCTACGGGTGGCGTCGATTGCCTTCATGTGCTCCGTCGCGATTTGCGGGGTTGGATACGAAATCACCATCAGGGTTGCTTCGCCACCTGACACCTGGTAGCGCGCCAACACGACTTCCGTTCCCGTACTGAAGTCCACCAAATTCCCCGGTAAAGGAGAGGCGATGCGCGCCAAGCCCAATGGGCCCACAACGTATTTCTCCGTATTGCGTATGTAGTCCTTGCGCGGCACATACGCCAATACCGGTGGCAAGTTGTTAGCGTTGCCAGTCGGGCGCGGTAATGTCGCAGCTAATTCTCGGAGTTCAGCTGCCGACATTGCGCTTAAACGATCAAAGACCGCGTCCACCAAAATGTTGCCGCGGTAAAAAAGTATTCGTTGGTTGAAGGAAGAGGCCTGGTCACCGATCGACTCGCGCTGCATCTCAGGCTGATTGTAAAAAGTGAACGCTCCGAAGGCTCCAGTCGCATCGGCGAATCGGATGGCTCTTATCGCTAGTTTTCGGCCGTCCTCGCGCGTGTAGCTCGCCGACTCGAATTCCCTAAGTCCGTATTCCTTCAGAACGGGCGCATTCGCCTGATCCGCCGTCGCTGGATCGGCGTTGTGTTTGATGCCTGACTGGACCTGCCAGCCAGCGAAGCTCTTAGGGAGAAACGAGTTGTCCTCCGCCCGCAGGGCGCTGCTACCAACCGTCATCAGGATGAAGAGTAGCCGCAGATGTCTCATGCAGAAGAAACCGGGAGCCGACACTCATTAGACTACCGGGCCGAGCGGAAAGTTTCCAGCCACGCTGCTCACCAACGCCCAATTTTGTGAGTCTGTAGTATGGGATTTCCGAATCGAGCGGGCACTAAACGGGGGCTTCGTTCCAGGGCAAGCTTTGCCAATGCGTTAAGATCTTTGGATCCGGAGGGCTGTATGCGAATTGTAAGCGTCGTGACCTTCCTTGCACTAACAACGGTACTGTCGGCCAGTGCGGCCGAAGAAGCCCAATCAGCTACTTCTGTGACTTTGTCGCCGAATTTGCCCATCGCTTTCGAACACCTGCACGAGCAACGATCTGCGAGTCTCACTTCTGACTCACAACCAGTGAGGGGTAGCAGGCGCTCAGGTCCGACAGAAAACTACAATGACTCCGTCTGTGCGACGATGCGGACTTACGTAGTGGCTCGCACGCGTCCTGAGTCCGACGCTACTCGGGTCGTGGGATATTCACGCTGCCAACCGGCGTGGAAATTTCAAATACGCACGGCGGATAAGAGCGTCGAGGGTTCCTCGCCGCGGTGATCAGGATCTCGGCAGCGGACCGCTGCTAGCCGTCCCATAACTGGAAGCAGCGTCACGGGTAGGTATGTCCGCGGAACCCGATTGCCTCATCATTTGATCGAACTTGTCGTTCAGCGCTCGCAGGTTTAATGCGATCTCAATAAGCGCCCATTCTTTGATGCAACCGGCTTTGGGCACCGACTTGAGCTCCTCGCCGCACTGCACCTGGCTCTCCAAGTGTTGCTGCTGGAATTTCTTTAGTTTGTCGATAGCTACTGTCATTTGCCCCCCGAAATTCGGTACCGAGGTGATCGTCGCCGCTGCATGACGCGGGCAAACATTGTACCCTCCGGGACCCAGGAGATGACTAGATTGCGGCTGAGTCGGCGCGATGACGCCAAACCCAGACCCAGACAAGAAAGTATGCGAAGCCGCTGATCACGTTGTGTGCCAAATCCCAGGGGAGCCCCACGGCAAAGAGGACGTCTGAGACTGACAATCGAAAGACGTTGAAGGCGAACAAAGCCAGCGCCATCCCAGAAAAAAAGAGCACGTTTTTAATCAGACCGCGGCCCCACTGCCAAAGCAGAGGCAGACAGCCAAACCAGACATCGACAAACGTGCAGGCATTCTCGTAACGGTACAGGACGCCTCTCCAGGCGAGTGTGTCGTAGGATAGCCGCTGTAGAGAAATTCCAGCCAGAAGATCGACGCGCAGGTTAGCTTCCGACGTCAGGAATCGAAGTTGGCGCCATTCGAAGCAATAACAAATCGCCACGGCTAACGGCACCAACGCAAAACGCACCATCATTTCTGAAGAGAGAAGAGAACTCGCGTTTTGAGTCCTCAAAGATGGTGCGTTCTGCGTAGCGACTGTGGCCATAACTAGAACGAGCGCAGTGCGTTCCGTTTACGTCGAGTTGCAACCCAGACGCCGGTCAGGCCCAGGAAGACGCCCAGCGCGATGGTTCCACCGCCCTTGGACGTGCCCTGACCCTGCTGAGATCCCGATGACTGACTTGCACTCGTGTTATTCGCGCCGGAGCCGTTGGTGGCGTTGCCAGAGCCACTGCTGCCGGTTGCGCCCCCCATGCTGCTGCCGGAGGAACCTTGACTGCTCGACCCGGACTGATCCTGGCCCGAGGTGCTCTGACCCGAGGAGCTTCCCATGGAGCCAGTGCCTGACGAACTGCTTCCCATCGAGCCGCTGCCTGAGGAGCCGCTGCTGGGAGAGCTGCTGCTCGGAGAGCTCTGTTGAGCAGAACTGCCCTGAGTACCGGATGAACTTGTGCTCGAGCCGGTACTGCCTGTCTGAGCAATCACGAATGCCCCCGCGAGTAATACAAGGGCTAAGATCTGGAGAAGACGCTTCATCACTTTGTTCCTTTCTTTCGTTCAATGCGGTTTGCGACAAGTGGGCTGAACCCCGTGCGAATGCCGTGGTTTCCCCAAGCACGCCCCTGAAGCGCGTAAAGAGAAGCTAGGTGCGGCACCGTCTCTCAGACTTCGAAACGAGAATCAGGCGCTTGTCGCGCGTTGCCAGTTAAACAAGCGCAGCCGGGGGGAACAATACTGATTACACTCTACAGACGCCGGAGGCAGACCCCTAAGGGTTCGGGTCGGAGTCCGGCGACTGAAGGTCAGGAACGCGTCACGAAGGGTCAGGAGAGCGGGGGATAGAAGAGCTCACCATGCAAGAGAGCGCCTATTGCTTCGCCAATCCGGGCGATGTTGGTTTTGGGTAAAACTCCCCGAACGCCAACAGTACGAGCT
>JBLNFC010000462.1:0-4395 GCA_050263355.1 Acidobacteriota bacterium | reverse complement strand
TAGGCGAAGAAGGGTGGGAGCCGAGCGCATCTTTTCGCTCCTTGCACAGTGATGATAGCACCCCTCTGCGTGGTGCCCGTTCTTAACTGTCGTAACATCGCGATTTCACTCATTGACCCTGCAGAAAGGGGTTTTGAGTCTAATCGCCTGTTTACGACAGTTCGCCTACGACTTGACCGTCCATTCAGTTGTGGTGTCTAAACATGGATATGAAGAGGAGCTTTCTACTCTGTACAGCTGCTTTGTCGCTGGCATTCGCTTGGGGCTGCAACAGTCTCGTTGAAAAGAAGCCCTCAGAGGTTTCGGACCGGAAGACCCGAACATTGCCACTCTCAATTTCTTTCGTCCCGGCATGGAGTGGTCCATCTGGTCGTGGAATCTCAATGGCCACGAATACCCTCGATACTTTTTATGTCATTGTCACGAACGTCTCTGACGATGTCCAAACGGCATTTAGAACTTCAAATAGTTGGGGGTACTACGCGGTATCATTTGAACTGCAAACCGTAGACGGTCGCACTTTTGCTATCAGCAAGAAGCCGCAGGCTTTCACGAAAAATACCCCGACAACATTTGTTATTCCACCCCGCGAACAGATGGTTTTTCCAATAAAACTCGACGCCGAGTGGGACGCAGTTCCACCCCTTCCCATAGCCGACGAAACGCCACTTGCGGTCACTCTGAAGGCAATCTACGAAGTTAAACCGACGCCAGAATCCGCTCAGGAGAAGGTTTGGAGCGGTCGGGTGGAGTCAAGGGCTTACCACTTCAACTTTCGGCACTGGCTGGCACGCGCTGACGCCGATTGATATCGCAGTTGGCGTAACATCTCGATTACGCTCAAAATGCCTGCTGGTCGGGTTTTAAGTGAAAACGCCTGATTTCGACAGTTGGTGCTGTTTAGTCTGAAGATTGCGTCTCGGGCTTATAGAAATCACTCATCACATCAATTCGATGGAAGGAATCGACGACAATTGTAAGTTTGGCAGTTTCCTTCGATTGCAGCTCTTTGCCAGAGAAATGGTACCTGAAGGTCGTTTCGTACTTCCATTCCGTGCGGAGTAAGTCCGGCAGCTTGAATTTCCAACTCTTCACTATGTCGGCTGTTGCATCTCTCAGCATCGTGGGACCCGATTTAATTTCCACCGACTCCACTTCTCCCTTGCCGTTCAGAAGAAATGTGACCTTCACCGCGCCTTCGATTCTCGCTAACAATGCCAGCGGAGGATACTTGGGCATCTGACCGGATTGAAGAATCGGTTCGGGAAGTGATTGCGCCGAAGCGAGACAACACAGAGCGACGCAACTCAACATGCACACCAGCACTGTTTTCATGGCAGCCATTCTAGCTGCCGCTGGCCGACAGAACTAAGACGCCAGTTAGCGTAAAATCTCGATTACACTCATTTCCCCTCAGACGCTGTGCTTCCGCAAGAAGCGCTCATAAACACCTCGCGGTACGCGGATGGAACGATAGGCCCGCTTGCCGCATTTCTTGAGCTCCATAACTATGACGCCCAACTCATGCTCAAAACGAGTTGTGACCGTCTGCGGGGAGAGCCTCATCAGCCAGGCAACGTCGCGCACAATCTAAACAAGCTTTTCGTTCGTCGTAAGTGCCCTCCGCTTGCGCCACGTTGCAATATGAGCGGTGCAAAAAGTCACGGTAGGTAGCGTGGCTAGCAATAACCTACAATGCAAACCTCGCAATGATGGCACCACGTTGAGGACATGGTGCGGAGCGACGCGGACCTGAAGGGATTTGTCGGGCAAACTCCGGGGATGCGCATCCAGACATCCCAGAAAAGCCATAGCCGACAGCAGCTGGCGCGACTGCGTAAACTAGAACTTGGGGATCGGTTTCGGGGATGGGGACAAAGAAACGCAATTCGACAAAGCGAATTTTAGAAACACCGCCGGAATTGACGGGAAACGAACAAGACCTGCTCTGGCACATGGAGCATGGCTACCAGCTTGAAACCGATTCGCTCGGCAGTCACCCGGTGCTGCGTCGTTTGAGGGATGACGAGGTTCTTCGGCCTCCATCCGCCAACCGCAGTACCATAAAGTCCATGCAAGAGCGTGGGCTGATTACTGAAACGGATACTCGCGATCCGCTTAAGATCGTTTGGCGCGTAGATAAAAAAATAAAGAAGTAGAAGCTGGCCGACAACTACTGCCGCGGCTTGCGCCACGAAGCTCAAGAAGAACGGTCGGTTTTTTCTCAAGTTGGACCTCAGAAGATCCTTCTTCCTGAACGATGGGCCACGGCCTCAGATCCTTAAAAAGATCTTCCTGCGGTACATCCAAAATAGGATGAACCAAAAGATCAGCATCACAGCAAAGCCACGGAACACAGGCTGAATGGTCGGTCCCGCCAACGCTACTACGCTTCCAAGGTGGCGATCTAAGGCGTTCCCGAAGAAGACTGACATGGTCCAACTCATCACATAAACTGCAATCGAGTTCATTCCGACCACCACCAGCGGGAAGGCCCATCGCCGCCATCCTTTCCATTCGATCAGCATGTAAAAACCGGCCAAGATCAGAACCACCCAACCTCCGCTATACAGTGTGTACGCCGATGTCCAGACCCTCTTGACGATAGGGCAAATGCTGGCCCATTGAAGCACCAGCCCGAGCAAAAGCAAGCTCGTGCCCGCGATTACAAGCCCACGCAACTTCTCTGGCCTGGACTTGTTGCCCTTCAGCCATTCTCCCGTCAGGAGCCCGAGTATCATTGTCCCAAGCGTTGGAATAAAACTCAGTGTGGACCAGCCACCCTCATTGAAGACAAAGGGCTGCTCTCGCGGAAAGAGGTTCAAAAACCAAATATCGAAGGCCCATGCAAGATTAGAATTCTTGTTCCAATGAGAGAGGAATCCGGTGTAATTGTGGGACCAATTTGGTGGAACCCCGACCTTGGCGTAGTCAAACTGAGGGCCAGGCGCTGGATAAAGTGCGAAAGCTGCCCAAAACCCAATCAAGATCAGCACCAACGTCAATAGTTGAGTTCGCGGACGCGTGAAAGCCAGCAGAAACAGGAATACGTAACCCAACCCGATCTGCGTCAGTGTGTCTTCAAATGTGAAGTAGGTTTGAGGCGACCGCAGTGACCGAAGGAAGATTCCCAGAAAAACCAGGAGTAGCGCGCGTCGGACCGCATGCCCTAGCATGGGTCCGAAGGTTTGTCCCTTCATTTTCCGGCTCGCGATCGAAAACGGCAGCGCCGCGCCGACCAAGAAGGAAAAGGCGGGCTGGATCAGGTCATGCAGTGAGCATCCTTGCCATTCCACGTGCTGAGTGTTGAACGCGATCAAGCGCCATAGCAGGCTCTGCGGAAAAGCTCGCGCCACCTCCGGCAGACACATGAGTTCTGCGAGCATTAGGACCATCACCATTCCGCGGAAGGCATCCAACGAGATCAGCCGAGCGGTGCCATTAGATTTGCGTTCAGGCTCTGCTCCAGGAGCTTCTGCTACGGGGTTCGCAACCTGCACGCTTTCCATCATCAAGGGCTCCTGTTACTAAACTGATGACGATTTCAAAGGCATTCTCGTTCTGGGCCTGTTTCCGCGATGGCACTATGTCTGAACTGCAAAACCTGGAGAATCCGAGTGCATGTTACACTTGCCACGCGTGAAGTCGGGGAATTTCTGGGGAGCACCATTCTGTGCCACAGATGCCTCACTCAACGGAGTAGGCGCACTCCATGCGGCGGCATCGTAGACATTAATATCCGGCACGAGACCCCTTTTCAGGCAATCCATAAGGCGATAATTCATGACGTAATCCATTCCGCCATGGCCACCCGTTTTGCGGGCCATTTCTCCAGTGGCCTTCCAGAGCGGGTGCTCGTACTTCTCGCGAAAGGCATCGATGGTTTGCCAATCCTCCTGCTTTGAGCCATCGACGAAGACACGCGGCGGGTAATCGGCGAATGCGCCCTTGGTGCCCGAGATCGAGTTGAGGCGGCTGTAAGGTCGTGGGTTAACCACGTCATGCTGAAGAAGAATCGTGCGGCCCCTTTGGGTTTTTATGATGCTGGTGTTCATGTCACCGCAAATGTATTTCTCGGAGCGCTTCGGGTCTCCGTCAGGGAAGTTCGCTTTTACATACGCGCTCAGCGAGGCCTCGGCCGAACTCACCGAAACCATGTAGTCGAACCGGTCGCCCCGATGGATGTCCATGTAGTGGGCCACGGGGCCCAGTCCGTGCGTCGGATACAGATTGCCATTGCGCTTCATATGCGGAAAGCGGCGCCAGAGTCCTTCCCCTTCGCTCGATGTCAATATGCCGCGCAAGTCGTGGAGGTAGGCTGCCTCTCCATGCGTGATGTCACCGAATAATCCGTCACGCACCATGCCCAAAACCATCATCTCGTTAGACCCATAG
>JBLNFC010000461.1:0-5302 GCA_050263355.1 Acidobacteriota bacterium | reverse complement strand
CGATGCGGAGCAGTACGTACGCGAGTAGGAGCACACCTCCAAGCGCGAGCAGTACTCCGATGTACTGTACGATTTGCGAATTGATCGAGGTAAGCTGGTCCGTTGGGCCGGGTGTCATAGGCATTACAGCAAGGTTAGGTGCTCCTCCAGCCCAACACCTTCACGGCGAGTTTGCCCTCGACGTCCACGAGTTCACCGTCCCCAATGATCTTGCCGTTCACCATCAGGTGCACGGGGTCCGATTTGGTCGCCTCGAGTTCGACGATCGTTCCGGGCGCTAACGTTTTTACTTCCGCGAGCGTAAATTCCCTCTCGCCAACGATCACGTGCAGGCGTAGGGGTAGTGATCCAATGTCCGGCTTCGACCCTGAGATCGTTGTCTCCCCGGTGGGTTCCAAAGACATACTCCTCTCGAAATACTTATCGACTGTGAACCTTCGCGAGTTGCTTGCGTCCCGGGTCAGGATCCAGCCTTTCCCAAAGTGATTTGGGAAAAGCGCTGCCCCCGAGTCTTCGGTGACCAGGATGTCGCCAACCCCGATCTGCCACATTTCATTTGGGGTCAAATCAACGAATCCAATCGAAATGGGGAACTTCCATACCAATCCAGCAGGAAGGCTTCCCTGGGGTTCCTCGTCCGTAGCGGACTTGTATTGGGAAAGAAACTCCAAAGGCAAGAACACTCGAAAGTGCCCGGTCAGGTCGCCTAGTTGGACCGCGGAACTGAGTGAAATTCCCCGTGTACTATCCACGAGTTTGTGTGCTTTGCCTCTTCCGAAAGAAAACTGCACCGGGAACTTCAGCCCGCGATTCACGCGCTCGAGGATGGCAAGCATGACAAAGCCGGCGAATGCGTCGTCGGAAGGAACCATTTCCCCTGAGCCGTCTAAGCCCAACGGGGCAAGTATTCGCTGCTGTAATTGCACGAGAAATGAGGGACTCACCTCGAGCAGAGCTCGTTCGCCTCCAGGATGGGGATTGACCACGAAGATGCGGCGGCCGGCCGGAGACATCGCGAGAAACTCCGCACGAGTGAGAGGCTGCGCGCGACACTCACCCAACACAACGTCCGTTTCCGCAACCCAGTTCTGTTGCAATACCACCCGAAAGCGGTAGGGGAATATCGAAAACTGGTCGCCATTACGCAGTAGCTCGGTTTCGTTAGCCGAAATTCGTTTGTCCCAAAGGTAGATCCCAAGCCGCCCGCCCAAATCTTTCAGTTGAAGCTGCCCATCGGTCCAGAACAAATGAGCGTGCTGATTCGCCACCGCTTTCGCCGGAAGCACGACCTCATTCTCCGCGGCACGGCCGATAAAGATCTCCTGCTTGGATCCAAAGCTGAGTAATTTTTCACCGAAATCAGCATCTACGAGGTGGGTTTGCGTAAGCTGCAGTTGCTGTCCGGCCGGGCGCTCAACCAGGTGGCTGAATATTTCCGACAGCCATGCTCGCCAATGTGTTCCACCCACAACCGTGTGGATGTACCAGTTCCAAAGAATAGCCTCCTGGCGGGTGAGAAAAGACAAGTTCTCGAAACGGTACGGTGTCGAGCGAGACCGTGGGGCCGGTTGCATGGATTTGGGGGGCTAGCGCCTCCCGCCCTGGCGGCCACCCTGCGAACGACCGCCGCCGAGGTTCGAATTGCTGCTCTTGAAGTCCCGTGTCCGAGAAGATTCCTGAGGGCCGGTAACGCGAATCTCAGCTACGCTTACGCCCCGATCAGCAAGCCCCTGCGACAATGCGTCGACATTCCTGGACAAGAGCTTTGCTATCTGATCAGACGTGCTTTGGAACTGAACGCACATGACACCATCCTGCCGATCTATGCGGATGTGGAGGCCCTTCAAGACGTTCGAGTTCAATTCAATGTGCACTTGCTGGGTTCCCGCGGTGTTCACGGCAACGGAAATCTCACGCACGAGCTGTTGCAGTTCGGGAGGTACGGCTACTACGCGTGTGCCTTCCATCTGCGAGGTGTCAATTGTCGAATCAAATGTCTTGGGCATGCTCAGCAGTGCCCCGGCGGCGGATTCGACGTCGCCATCGGAAGGCTTTCCATTCTTTGCCGTGGCCGCATCCTGCTTTGAATCTTGTTTTTTGGACAAAACCTTCGAAAATGCTGAGGAGTCATCCTTATTCTTGTTTTGAGAAGAATCCGGTGCTCTCTGGCTCACGTTGGCATCGCCAGCAGCTGATTGCGAATCGCTGATCCTCATCCTTGACGCCTCCGTGTGGTGAACAATACGTTTCCGACTTCATCCAGCGCGAGTTCCTCTTTGACCTGAAGATCGCGAAGAAACCTCTCTTCTTGCCGTGCGCGATGTTTGGTCAAAACTTCCACCTCACGTCTCGCTTCTTCGACGTGATACCTCGTTTCTATCACTCTGGACTCATACTGTTCGACCACAACACGCTGCGACAATACTTCCCTTCGCGCCTCTTCGATCTGCAGACCAACAAGTTTCAGATAGTCCTGCCGTTCCTGTACCTCTCGAGCGGTAAGACTCTCGGTCTCGTCTGACTTGCGTAAGAGATCACGTCGAAGCTGTTGGCGTTGCGCGATCAATTTTTGTTCACTCTGCTGCAACGCCTCAAGAATTCCAACTTGTTCCTGCAGATCCTTTTCTCTCTCCGCCAGTTGCTTTTCAGACTCTTTCTTGGCCTCTTCCTTCCGTTCCAAGAGAAGCTGCAGCCTGTATACGAACTGAGTCATGTTCAGTTCACGCTGGACGGAAACATCTCTTTCAGGTGCTCCACGGCATTTGCGAAGTCAGATTTGTCATCGGTTGCCTGTTTTAAGAAGCCGTTAATCTCGTCAATCTTGGCAATTGCGCTGTCGACTCGCTTGTCTGCTCCGCTCTTGTAGGCACCAAGAAGAATCAGATCCTCATTCTTTTTGTAGGTCGCCAGCATGTCGCGAAGGGTGCCCGCAGAGAGGCGATGCCCTTTCTCGGTCACAGCGCTCATGACGCGGCTGGCGCTCTCCAGAATGTTGATTGCCGGATAGTGATTTCGAGCTGCAAGCTCACGCGACAAGATGATGTGTCCGTCCAAAATAGAACGTACTTCATCGGCGACTGGTTCGTTCATATCATCGCCCGCCACGAGCACGGTATAGATGGCCGTGATTGACCCCTTGTCAGAGTTACCGGCACGCTCCAGTAGCTTCGGCAGTTCCGCGAAGACAGAGGGCGTGTATCCGGCGCGCGCAGGAGGTTCTCCACAGGCGAGTCCAATCTCGCGTTGTGCGCGTGCAAATCGTGTGACCGAGTCCATCATGAGGATTACTTTCAGTCCCTTGTTCCGGAAGTACTCCGCGATTGCGGTTCCAACATAGGCTGCCTTGAGCCGAACGAGTGACGATTCGTTGGAGGTCGCGCATACCACAACCGAGCGCCTCATCCCCTCGGGTCCCAAATCGTGCTCGATAAAATCACGCACCTCGCGCCCGCGTTCGCCGACTAGAGTGATCACGTTGACGTCTGCCTCGGTGTTGCGGGCGATCATACCCAGAAGCGTGCTCTTGCCACCTCCAGCGGCCGCAAACAAGCCTATGCGTTGGCCCTCCCCTGCCGTCAGCACCGCATCGATCGCTCGAACGCCGAGTGAGATAGGCTTGGTGACACGCTGTCTTTTCAGGGGATCAGGTGGGTAGCCCAGGACGGGGAATTCCTCTGTGCAATTCAGTGAGCCATTGAGTTCTGCATCCATCGGCTCACCGAGTCCGTTCAGAACTCGCCCAAGCAGCCCGTCGCCGACTTTTACGGTGAGGCAATTGCCCGTGGGCACTACTTCACTCTGCGGACCGACATTCACCAATTCCCCTAAGGGCATCAGCAGCACATCGCCGTCTTTAAAGCCCACGACCTCAGCCTTCACTGGTGCGGAGGACCTTGGATTCCGGATCAAGCACATCTCCCCTATCCAGGCTTCTGGCACTACGGCCTTGACCACAAGGCCGACAACCTCCTTTACCCTTCCCCGCACCTGAACGGATGTGGCCCGATCAATGCGGTCAAGGTATTTGCCGATATCGGTAACTTTCAGTGCCACGATGTTGCCTCTAGTCCGCAGACATGCTGCGAATCAAGACCTCCTCCAGGCATCGCAACTGCGTCTCGAGGCGAGCATCGATAATGCCCAACTCGCTTTCGACGACGCATCCGCCGGGAGGAACTGTAGAAGAAGCCACGATATGAATTTCGCTGCTCGCGCTGAGGGTTTCTCTCAGGCGGTCAGTGCGGAGCCGCACCTGCTGTGCATCTGCCTCGTTGACTTGGATGGTGAGGTGCCTCCCTGGGCGGGCGCCCTGCAGCACCTCCCGCACGATGTCAACCACCGTATCGGGATGAACTCTTAACTGTTCGCCGATAATCTTTTCCGCGACCCTGACCGACAGCCGCAGCATTTTCTCTTCCCAGTTCCTGGCTAGCTCATCGGCGCGTTCGTTGGTTCGTGCCAGGATCTGATTCCACTCAACCAGCCCTTGCTCAACTCCCTCTTGCCGGGCTTTATGGCGAATGATTTCGCGCTCTCGTTCGGCTTCCTCAATGATTTGCTTTGCCTTCTCCTGAGCTAACGCGACGATATCGCGCGCTTCCCGGGACGCTTCAAACACCTCGCGCTTCAGGATCTTGGGCGAAGCTAGCGGCACCTTTTCCGAGGTAGAATCGGCCTTGAAGATCTTCTCAGTCATTTTGATCGGTTAACCATGCTACCAACCATTCTCGAAGCGACGGTGGCACGGCCTCCAGAGGAATCCCAGTTCGTTCGTCAACGTCTTTATGCAAAGCCACAGCTTCTTCGTTCCGCAGCTTTGACCACCTCTGTAACAACTCTGCATTCGGCAATTCTTTGACGCTTGCCAGAAGATTGCTCGCCTGCTCCCTGTCGCCGTCCCTCAGTAGCGCCAACGACGCTTCCAGTTGCTCAGGAAACCGCAACAATCCCAAGTAGCAAAACGCTTCGACGTTCAACCCATCCTCGCTGCTTTCGAAGGTGCGGGACTCGTGCCTAATTGTGCCGGAGTGGAGCGCTGAGACACGACATCCTGCAATTCCTGTTGCAATTTCTCGATCTTGGATCTCTGCCAGCGGCTTTTTCCGACCAGCGCGAGACACCCGATGCTGGAGATTGCGAGCAGTACCAGCGCTGCCAGGAGGAACTCCTGATTTCCCAGCAGAGGGATGAAGTTTCGGTTCCCGGCCTTCTTCGGCTCGATCTTCTTGTAGACGACGGCAACATTCTCGGGCTGCAGGCCTTCAACCGCTCGCGCCACAAGCTTCTTAACATCGTCTTCGTT
>JBLNFC010000460.1:0-4017 GCA_050263355.1 Acidobacteriota bacterium | reverse complement strand
CTCAGACGGCGAGGTCGGTCCGTATTGCAGGAGGAGTCAGCCAAAGGGTTTTTCACTGCAAATTGAGTTTGGCTAGAATCTCTTGAAATCGAGGGTCTTTCCGGAGCGGGTCCAGGCGAGGTTCCTCCGCGAGAACCACCATCGGCCATTCACGGTTCTTAAAGGCCTCCTGCATGTACCTCATGGCTACTTGGTTGTCCTTGAGAGCGATGTGGACGACGGCCAAGTTGTACGCCGGGACGAAAGTACTCTTAGACCTCTCTTCCAGCCGCCCCAAGATCTGGCGGGCCTCAGTTTGGCGGCCTGCGGCAGCAAGGCTGTATGCCATTTCGGTCAGCCCGAGCGTACTGTCGGGCATTGATTCAAGGATTTTCTCCGCCGCCGCAATCGCTTCGCGGTGCATTCCCTTCTGCGAATAAACGCGCCCAAGCCAAAAGTAGGTCCTGCTGTAGTTGGCATCTAGCTGCAGCGCTTTTTGACCCTGCCAAACCGCTTGATCATAGTTGCGGGCGTAGTACAGAGTTCGAACTACTTCCGCATTATTAGGCAGAGATAGGGGGTCCAGTCGCATGGCCTCGTTTATTTGTTGCACTGCTTCATGGTGACGTCCAGTTGAGCCAAAAACGGCGGCATAGATGCGGTGCGCCATCGAGTAACTGGGATTCAGCGCAATTGCTCGTTTTAACTCGTCCTCGGCTCCAGACCAGTTCCATTCCGATCGGGACAGCGCCGAGGCGAGCGAAACGTGCGATTCTGCCAGATTGCCTCCCAAAAATACCGCCCGGCGAGCCGCCTCCAGTGCCTTAGGATGCCCCTCACTGGCTGGGATGGAATCCGTTACTACGAGGAAATTATAAGCGTCGGCTACCCCAGAATAGGCTTCCGCAAAGTTCGGGTCGCGCTCGATGGCTTTCTCAAAGTAGGTAATCGCCTTCCGGTAGCCTTCAGGCGTAAATTGGTTCCAGAAATACCGTCCGCGCAGATAGGCTTCGTTTGCCTCAGCGTCGAGTGGATGCGCCTCCGAACGGCCACTGTAAGTCGGACTGAGTTTTACTTCGATCTGTTCCGCTACCGCCTTTGCCACCTCTTCTTGCAATTCGATGGAATGACTGATGTGCCGGTCATAGCTATGCGCCCACACATGCACTTGGTTCTGAACCCTGATGAGCTGCACGCTGATCCGTACCTGATCACCATCGCGACGCACGCTGCTTTCGAGGACATAGCCAACACCCAGTTCGGTTCCAATCTGTTGCACGCTCTTCGAGCTGTGCTTGTAGGCCATCGTCGTGGTGCGAGCGATTACGCCAAGTTGGTCGGGGCTTAATGCTCCTAGTTGAGCAATCATCTCTTCGGTCAGCCCGTCACTGAAATAGTCCTGACTCGGATCCCCGCTAAGGTTTTGAAAAGGAAGGACGGCCAACATCACGTGTCCCGCAACAGGGGCAAGACCAGCGCGGATACGCCGCCAGCCCAGAAAGGCGATTGCCGCCAGTGCCAGTGCAAAACAGAAGACGAGGGTTGTGACGACAAATCGTGGCCGAGCGTTCGGTACTTCCTCGATATTGCCAGGAATCGGGACAGGCTTAGCTACCGGCGTGCCCTCCGGCGGCTGATACTCAGCCTGGGCCGAAGGCCCGTCCCCAGTAACTTGCCCAATGAAACGATAGCCCTTTTTGGGTAGAGTCTCGATGAACCGTGGTGTTTCGGCGGAGTCGCCCAGCGCCTCACGCAGGCGATTGATGGCGTTGTTAAGACCGTGGTCGAAGCCAACGAACGTATCAGCTGGCCAAAGCTTCTGATGGATCTCCTGGCGCGTGACCAATTCTCCGGGCCGTTCCAAAAGCATAACGAGAATCTGAAACGGCTGATCTTGAAGCCTGACCTTGAGTCCGCGCTTACGCAACTCGCCCGCTTGCACCTCCGTTTCGAAGGGGCCGAATCGCAAAATTCGGCTGGAAGCAGAACTACTCATACACACCACCACATAGAAGGAGTCTACTCCTCCCCTATTCGTAAGCGCACTGACGCGTGAGAGTTGTCACTAAGTACCTTCTGGCCAGCGGCTTAGCTCGGGACACACGATGGACACGCTCGTGCGTTGTAGGTTTTGCCGCGATAGGGGAAAAGAGTCACGTGCTCTTGCGAGATGTTTCCGACACCAGAGAGCATAGAAAAGAGATTTTATGAAGAGACACTCGACAATATTCGCTGCAGCGATCGTCCTGCTGCTATCGGCTGGTTCAGCTTACGGTCAGTCCGGGGGAACGTTCAAGGTTCCCTTTAGTTTTGTCGCGGGCGAAAAGGTTTTAACCGCCGGTGAATACCACATCACGGAAGACAGTACGCCAGGAGTATTGCAAGTTTGGGGCAGTGACCGCAAGACGATTCTCGTGCTCGCAGGAAGTATCCAAACCCTAGATGCCTCAACGCAGACGAAAATCGTCTTTCACCGGTACGAGAATCGTTATTTTCTCGCCCAGCTCTGGGTTGAAGGAGAAAACGGAGGTCGCAATTTGCCGATTGGGCGCCAAGAAAGGGAGATGGCCAGAAAGAGCGATCCGGAGTCCATGGTGGTCATTGCTAGCACTAATGGGCAGAAAGGTAAAAACTAATGAAAACCAGACCCAAAACTATGATGACGATGCTCGTGCTGATGGTCGCGATTGCAGGTCAAGCTCGGGCGTCAAATCCTATCGTGGACTGGAACCAGATCGCCCTGACCACAGCTCTAACCACCCCAGGCACGCAGATTTATCTCACCTATGTCAACCTCGCCATGTACGATGCTGTCAACGCAATTGACGGGCGCTATCAACAGTACGGTCCCGAATTCCACGGCCCTAGAAATGCCTCCGTACAGGCAGCTGCAATTTCGGCAGCTTACCAAACCTTGCTGTATTACTTCCCCACCCAATCGGTGACCTTGCAAAGCCAATATGATTCCGCGATTGCGGCCATCCCCGACGGTCAAACAAAGGCCAGCGGCATTGCGATCGGGCAAATTGCAGCAGCGAGAATCGTGGCCTTGCGGACCGGCGATGGAAGAAATGCGAACGTCCCCTATACGTATCCTACCTCTCCTGTACCTGGAGTCTGGATACCCACTCCTCCGGCTTTCGTGCCGCCTGTGACGCCGTGGGTGGGTCAGATGGTTCCTTTCACCATGCAGAGCGCTTCGCAGTTCCGGCCGGTGAACGGGCCGCCTGACCTGGGAAGCCGGCAATGGGCACAGGAATATAACGAGGTGAAACTGCTTGGAGCGGTCAACAGCAGCGTACGGACAGCTGCGCAAACAGAAATGGCGCTGTTCTGGACGGCGAATCCAGTGGCCACCTATTTTGGCGCCTTCGATCAGTTGGTGATCGATCGCCATCTCAACCTCTCAAAATCCGCTAGATTGCTTGCGATGCTATCGGTAGCCTTCATGGATGGCGGGATTGGTTGTTGGGACGCCAAGTATCATTTCAGCAACTGGCGTCCAGTAACTGCAATTCCAAACGGCGACATAGACGGGAATCCGGAGACCGAAGCTGATCCGGCTTGGCTCCCGCTCGCACCAACCCCGCCTCATCCGGAATTCCCCGCTGCTCATGGATGTGCCACCGGCGCGATAGCCGAGACGTTGAAGAATTTCTTTGGCACGCCTAATGTGAGATTTTCTGTAAGCAGCGCTGTCACCCACACGACTCACACGTACAACAACGTCCGCCAATTGGAAGCGGAAGCCTACTGGGCGCGCATTTACGCTGGGTTTCATTTTCGGCATTCGCTAGACGAGGGATTCAAACTCGGGCACCTAGTAGCGAAACAGCTCAATCAAAACTTTTTTCAACCTCGCCAGTAAGCTCTTCTGACGTACAGGGCTCAGTACACTCCGCTCAATCTCATTTCAATCGGCGAGGGTTTGCAGCCTCGCCGATTCTCCTCGATCTTCCCACGGGTGGGCGCCAGATCACCGGCGCCGCTCCGTCCTCAACGCATCGCGGCGCACACAGCACAACCAACCTAACTGCA
>JBLNFC010000459.1:0-8400 GCA_050263355.1 Acidobacteriota bacterium | reverse complement strand
AGAGAAAAAAAACAAAAAGGCGCGCGCGCAGCGCGCTTTTCTTATTGGACGTGATGGGGCACATGGCAAAAGCGAAAGCAAAGCGCAAGGCGAAATCGAGCTGCTCGAAGGGTGCGACGCGGGGCACGAGAAACGTGGATGTTGGGGCGATTCGGCAGACCATCACACGGATGGTGGGATTAGCAGCCTCCGATATGGTGAAGGCCGCAATCGGGGAAGCCAAGAAGGGTCATGCCACATCGCTGAAGTACTTGTTCGAAATGGTGGGCTTGTATCCTGCGACTCTGGAAACCGAGCAAGCGGAAAAGCGAGAGATGTCGCTGGCGGAAACGTTTTGCCGCGAGTTGGGATTGCCGATGCGTCCGCCGGACGTAAGAGAGAAAGAGCTGCTTGCAGAGGGGCAAGTGCAGCCACCGGCCGAATCCGGCCATGCCGTAGAATGAACGCGCCCGGCATCTTTCACGCGGCGACTCAGCCGTGAGCAGAAGAACCAGGGTCGAGGGAACGTAGATGGACATGACGTGGATCACGCCGCGCATCGCAGTGGGCGGGGGGATTTGGAACGCGGAGAACATGGCGGAGGTGGCGCGGGCCGGAATCACCCACGTGATTGATATGCAGATTGAGTTCGATGATACGGAGCTGGCAGCTCCATACGGGATCGAAGTGCTGTGGAATGCGGTGGATGATGATTTTCAGAGAAAGCCGCCGGAAGTCTTTCAGCGGGGAGTGGAGTTCGCCGAGCGTGCGCTCGACGAACCTGGCGGCAAGCTGTTCATTCACTGTGCTGCCGGCGTGCACCGCGCGCCCATGATGACGCTGGCATTGCTTTGCTCCATGGGATGGGAACTGGGCAAGGCGATGGAACTGATCGAAGCGAAACGTCCGGTGGTGGATTTTCCTGATGTGTATGTGAATAGCGTGGAGCAGTTCTTAGTGATTCGTCGTTAGTCGTTGGTCGTTGGTCAGAGTGATTGTCGGCGTATTCCGTTGCATCCATTCACAAGTGAAGGGTTTGGGCTCTGGGCTTATGCGCCGGGCTTGTGCGGTGCTGCGCTGTGATGGCCCCGGGGGCTCGCATAGCACTCTTACGCGGCCCTGAAGGGCCGCTCTTCCACAAAAGCGCAGTGCATGGGTCCTTCGCTTCGCTCAGGACGGTGCGGTCGGGCGACACTCGCGGTCCTCGGTAGCGTCCAAAGAACGGGTGCGAGGTTGGGCATGTTAATAAGCAAGAGTGCGAGCAGAGAATTCCCCGCCCCAGCAGACATGGCGCGAACGGGAATGGGGTCCTTCGCTTCGCTCAGGATGACAAGGTAGAACTGTGGTGGGTAAGAGTTGGCCTTTAAGAGTTCTGGTTTAGAAGTGCGGGTTAAAGGGGGATTCATGTTGCAGGTGGGTTGCCGGAGAGTGCGGCTGTTGAGTTTAGGGCTGGTGTTGATGCTGATGGTGGAAGTAAGCAGCGCAGCAACGCCGGCGACCACAAGAATCAGCGACACGGTTTACCGGGCGGACGGTGCGCCCGCAGCAGGAACCGTGCTGATTTCGTGGCCAGCGTTCACAACGGGCGACAACAGTCCAGTCGCAGCTGGGGTTAAAAGCATACAGCTGGGCAGTCAAGGCGTACTCTCGGTGGACCTGGTGCCGAACGCAGGCGCGATACCTGCGGGAACACTCTACAAAGTTATCTACAAATTGAACGACGGAACGACCGCGACGGAGTTCTGGTCGGTGGGCACATCTTCGCCGACCACGATTGCTTCCATACGCACGACGCCGGGATCGGGGACGGCATCGTCAATCGTGTCACGCGAGTACGTGGACACCGTGGTAGCGGGCAAAGCCAATGATGCAGCTGTGGTGCATGTGGCGGGGAATGAAGTGATCGCAGGGAGTAAACAATTTTCGGCGCCGCCCAGCGTGCCCACGCCGCTATTGGGCACTGATGCAGCGAACAAAGCGTACGTCGACAACTCGGTAGCGGTGGTGGGCAGTGGGTCGTATGTAGCCAAAGCGGGCGACACGATGACGGGGCCGTTAACGCTGTCCGGCGAGCACAACGACATTCGTCGAGGAGTCTACGATCGCCTGATCAACGGCTTCATCGCGGTGCTCGTGAGTATGGTGATTGCGCTGCACGATCACTTTGGGTTGCGGTGATTCAAAGGTGTAGAGGAAGTTTCAGACACCACAAGAAGGCTGTGAGAGGCGGTCCCAGGGGCCGCCTTTTGTAATTCTTAGACATTCTATGTGTGTACATCAAGGAGGAGAGAGCATGAATTTTCTAGCAAAGTTGTTGAAGGGTATTGCCTTCATTCCCGCTGTTGTAAGCGGGATCGAAGGACTCTTTGGCGCGCGAGCGGGTGGAGATAAGAAGGAAGCCGCACTGTCTTTCGCGTCTGCGGCTTTGGGCGTGACGGAGGCGGTCACGTCGAGAGACATCGTCGATGAGGAAAAATTTAAAGATGGTCTCAGCAAAGTTATAGATGGAACTGTCCAGTGTCTGAATGCGTCGACTTGGGCGAAGAAGTAACGGATAAGGAGAGCGGCAGGCTGTCGTGTTCGACAGTCTGCCGCTTTACGATCACGTGCAGAGGTTCTTCGCTTCGCTCAGGATGACAACGCAAAGCAGCTCCCTCGCTTTGCTCGGGATGACAAGGATAGAAGAGAAATCTGATTCGTCATCAGTACCTCGTCGCGATGATAATTCGTCGAGAGCGGCACCATTACTGTGAGCTCGGTTAACGTGGCGATCACCATCGAGATCACGAGACCCCTATCCGACGTCTTCGCTCCAGTTCTCAAGCGTCTTCTTAACCAGGCTCATGAACTGATCGGCCACGGCGCCGTCGATGACGCGATGATCGTAACCGAGCGTCAGATGGACCAGAGAGCGAATTGCGATGGAGTCGTTTCCTTGCGAGTCGGTTACGACTACAGGAGCCTTGGCAATCCCGCCGACGCCCATGATTGCGACGTTCGGTTGATTGATGATAGGCAGACCAAAAACTGCGCCGAAGGTGCCGGGATTCGTGATCGTGAAAGTTGAGCCCTGGACTTCGTCGGGTGTCAGCTTCTTGGTACGGGAGCGCTCGCCGAGATCGGTGATGCCGCGCTGCAATCCGAGAAAATTCTTTTCTTCGGAGTTTTTGAGTACGGGCACGATGAGGCCCCAATCAAGCGCCACGGCAATGCCCATGTTGATGTGCTGATGGTAGTGAAGGCTGTCGTTTTCAACCGAGGCATTCAAGATGGGAAATTGTTGCAAAGCGATAATGGCGGCGCGCACGAAGAACGGCATGAAAGTCAGCCGCACGCCATAACGCTGCTCGAAACCGTTTTTCAGCTTGTTGCGGAGGTTGACTATGCGGGTCATATCCACTTCGAACAGATTGTGAACGTGGGCGCTGGTGCGGCGCGACTCGATCATGCGCTGAGAGATGATCTTGCGCATCTGGCTCATGGGGACGACTTCGCCTGGGATAGGGACGGGCGCGGACGGGCGCGAAGGTGACGGAGCAGGGGCCGAGGCAGCGCTTGACGGTGGCGCCGGGGCAGCAGTTCCCTGCTTGTCGATGAATGCCATGATGTCCTGCTTGGTGATTCTTCCTCCCATGCCGGTGCCCTTAACCTGTCCCAAGTCGACGTTATTGTCGCGAGCGAGACGACGGACCAGCGGTGAAGAGCGAGTACGATCGCCGTCACCTTCTTCCTCATGGGATGGCTCGGCTGCCGCCGTTGGCTCGGGAGGCGTGGGAGCAGGCGGAGCGGGAGCCGCTGACTTCGCGGGAGTGGGAGCGGCTTCGGCCGCCTTGGTTGCTGTCGGTTTTGCAGCAGCGGCGGCAGCTTCGCCATCGGCAGCAATGCTGCCAACAACTGTGTTCACCTGGACGGTGTTGCCTTCCGTGACTTTGATTTCCTGGAGCACGCCAGAAGTGGGCGACGGGATCTCTGCGTCGACTTTATCGGTCGAGATCTCAAACAGCGGCTCGTCGCGCTGAACCTTATCCCCGGGCTTTTTGAGCCATTTGGTGATGGTACCTTCAAAGATGGACTCGCCCATCTGGGGCATGACTACGTCTGTCGGCATAATCGTCCTTCCGCTCTAGTCAGGATTTCATCGAACAAGCAAACCCACATTATATAAGGTGCCGGCGGATCGGCGGGGAAGCCGGACGTCAGTCCTTGTCGTGATCGTGATGGGATTCGCCGTGGGACTCGCCACTCGGCTCAGGCGACACCCCAAAGGATTTCTGCCAATAATCCTTGACGCCAGGGGGAAGTTTTTCGATTCGGGTGAGGAAGGCTGTGAGTTTCCACATGCTTTCGTCGTTCAGAACTTTGCTCCACGCGGGCATACCGGTGTAGCGGACTCCGGTTCGGATAGCGTAGAAGATGTGCCACTCGGGATCATCAAGCGGCTCAAGGATGACTTGCGGCGGGGGCGGGTAAAACGAATTTTGAAGAGGGCTGGGCTTCTTGTCGAGAGTGCCGTGACAGAGGGCGCAGTTCATGGTGTAAATCTTCATGCCGTCGATCAGATTGGCGTCAGTAGCAGGAATTGGATTATTGACGCGAGGAGCGTGACGCTCCATGGCGGCGTCCAGCGCGCCGGAAGCGATGCGGGTTTCGAGCGCAGGCGGGGTAGCGTCGGCAGCGGTGGGAAGAAATCCAAGCCACGCAATTCCCAACCCGAGCACAACCAGGACGAGCAGCGTGAGAATGACGCCTAGAATAATGTTACGCATAAGCGACCTCGAAGAGCGCGGATGTGCTCCCTTGATTCCGCGCGGCTAAATCTTAGCAGCAGTTGGGAGTTTGTTCCCTCAGCGGGGCTAAAGCCCCCGTAAATGGCGACTTTACGCAGCCCTAAAGGGCCGCTCTTCCACAGCGGGTTCACGCATACTCTTGGCGCCAATTTCAGGGCCCCGTCTTTCAGGTCGCGCCATCGTTCCGCTGTCAACACACGAGCGATCGTCTCCCGACAACGTGGGTTGCTAAGGCTTCGTGCTCATTGCAGCTTGCGATTCGTCAATACGCTCGCAATCGCCGTGCCTCGCGCACAACGTCGCTCACCTTAGGCAAAAAGTATTCTTCTTGCGGCGGAGAGAATGGCACGGGCGAGTCGAGCGAAGTGATGCGGACGATAGGGCCGTCGAGATCGTCGAAAGCTTCTTCGTTGATGATGGCCGCGATTTCTCCTGCGAGACCGCCGGTACGCGCATGCTCGTGAAGGATGATTACTTTGTTCGTCTTCTTGACCGTTTGGATTATGGCGGCGCGATCGAGAGGCGATACCGTGCGCAGGTCGATGATCTCGGCGTCAATGCCGTCGCGGGCCAAGATTTCCGCCGCTTCCAAAGCGGCGTGCACCATGGCCGCATAAGTAATGATGCTGAGATCTCTCCCGTGGCGCGCAGTGCGAGCCTTCCCCAGGGGCACGATGTAATCATCCGCCGGGACATCTTCCTTGATACGGCGATAAAGGTACTTGTGCTCGAAGAAGATGACCGGGTTGTTGTCACGGATGGCCGACTTGATCAGCCCCTTGGCGTCGTAGGCGCTCGCGGGGCAGACGACCTTCAGCCCGGGAGCATGCACGAACCACATCTCGGGATTCTGCGAGTGAAAAGGGCCACCATGCACATTTCCGCCACTTGGTCCGCGAATAACGAGCGGTGCGGGCGCTCCCCAGCGATAGTGCGCTTTTGCGACCATATTAACGATCTGATTAAAGGCGCAGCCGATGAAGTCCATGAACTGGAATTCGGCAACAGGACGCATTCCGGTGAGCGAGGCTCCGAAAGCGGCGCCAACAATGGCTGACTCGGCGATCGGTGTGTCGATGACGCGCTCGGGACCAAAGCGGTCGATAAAGCCGTCAGTAACTTTGAATGCGCCGCCATAGATGCCGATATCCTCGCCGAGGCAGAAGACGGAGGGATCACGCTCCATTTCTTCCCAGATACCCTGGCGGATGGCTTCGAGATATGTGAGTTGGGGCATTCGTTAGCTCAACATGGGTAATCTCATGCGTGATCGGAACTCACGGCTCAGTTCAGCGGCTCACTTCAAATGTACGGCCGCTTCCTTTCTCTGAGTTACCATTCTGGATTTTGTTACAGATGATTTCGGAGTTCCGTATTTTGGCTTGATTTCATGACAAGCCGCGTCGCAGTAAACGCCGCCCACTGCTGACTCAGGTTGTGGCATGGGCGAGGCGACGGCGAAGTCACGATCCTGTTCTAGTTGCTTTTCGACTCCGGCGATGAGTTCCTGGTTCTGTTGCGGCGTAAGGTATTGCTTGTCGAGCAGGTGTTGTTCGAGCCGCAGAATGGGGTCGCGTTTACGCCAGTAGTCGAACAGAGACTTGGGCACATATTCCGCAGCATCGTGAATGGCGTGCCCTTTCATACGCATCATTTTCGCTTCAATAAGAGTGGGACCCTCGCCATGGCGAGCACGCTCGCAGGCTTCATGCGCGGCATCATAGACCTGACAGGCATCGGTTCCATCCACGATTACGCCGGGCATGCCATAAGCAATGGCACGTTCGGCAAGGTCCTTGACGCAAAACTGCATATCGGCCGGTGTGGAATAACCCCAGAGATTGTTTTCGACGAACAACACGAGTCCCAACTTCTGGACAGCAGCAAAGTTGAGGCCTTCATAGGTAACGCCGGTGGACTGGCCGCCGTCGCCGATGTAAGTCATCACGGCAATGTTCTTGCCCTGGAGCCGGGCCCCGAGGGCGACCCCAGCCAGTACCGGGATCAAATCGCCTAAGGTTGAAATAGGAGCGACGACGTTGCGGTTTTCGATATCGCCGAAGTGAGAGGATGCATCGCGGCCCTTCGTCGGCGAGCCAGCCTTCGCCATGTATTGCATCATGATGTCGCGCGCGGAAAAACCGCGCACAAGGAGAGATCCCTGATTGCGGATCATGGGACCGAGCCACTCATCTGGTCGCAATGCGTAGGCTGACGCACAAGAGCAGGCTTCCTGGCCTAGTCCGAAGTAGACACCGCCGACGACCTTTCCCTGCTTATAGAGGTTCTCGAGAGCTGCCTCCATGCGCCGATTAAGCAGCATCCAGCGGTAGATCTCGATCAACTGTTTCTTGTCGAGGTACTTAGAATCCCGCAAAGGGGGCACTGGTGCCGTGAGATCGCCGGTGACGGTGTATTTGACTTCGTTGCCTACGTGAACCTGTTGCAAGCGAAAGACTGGTTTTTCGAGGCGATAATCTGCGATAGCGTAGGTGCGAAGACTGGAATCCGCTTCAGGCGGAGTTGGGGTGCCGCGGCCATTGGAGGCTGTCGCCTTGTGAACGGAGGACTTCTTTCCTTTGTGGTTTTTAGACATGCACCGACTAGCGATTATAAAGATCTTAGCGGAAACGCGTTGAACGGGAACTCATGAAGCCGAAGAATTCATGGCAGAGGGATGTCAAGCAGGTTCAGGCCAGGAAGGTCTCGTCTTCTTTGTGCATGTGACGAAACTCGGAGGGCATCCTCAGCGGGATATCGAGTTCCTGGGGTTTGAGCAGCTCATCCAAAGTGGACAGCGAGACAACCTTGCTACAAAAAACGGTTCCGAATGCTCGGGCGACGATCTCAGCAACCACAGCCATGGAGATCGCCTGGCCGAGTTCCTTCTGAACGGAGGTCACTGGGCGCGAGGCGATTCCACAAGGAATGATGAGATTGAAATAGCTTAGGTCGATGTTGACGTTCAGGGCCAAGCCATGGGAGGTGACGCCGCGCGAAATGTGCACGCCGATGGCAGCGATTTTGGCCTGAGTGGCGTTACTAGTCCAGACGCCGGTCAACCCGGAAATTCTTTCGGTCGCGATGCCAAAGTGAGCGCAAACGCGAATCAACACTTCTTCCAGTGAGCGAACAAATTCCACAGCTCCCATGTTTTTGCGATGGACATCCGCCGAGCGGAGAGAACGCAAATCGAAAATCGGGTAAGCGACCAATTGGCCCGGACCGTGGAAGGTGACGTCGCCACCACGGTCGCACTCGAAGAGCTCGACGCCGCTGGAGGCGAGTTGCTCCGGAGACGCAAGCACGTTGGAGCTCTTGCCGTTGCGGCCCAGGGTGATCACAGGCGGATGCTCCAGGAGGAGAACGACGTCACTGATGGCGTTTTCCTTCCTGAGTGAAACGAGGCGTTGTTGCAGCTGTAAGGCTATGCCGTAATCGACCGATCCGAGTTGAAGGACAGAGATCATCGAAGCGTTCTCTTAGAAATAGTCTACACGCAGCCGCGCTTCGCTCGGCCTGCATGAGTTAGAGACCCGTCCCTACAGTGAGGTGATGCAGAAGGTCGCATCCAGAATTTTCCTGCGATGGCAGATAGGGCGCGAACGAGGATGGGGTCCTTCGCTTCGCTCAG
>JBLNFC010000458.1:0-2789 GCA_050263355.1 Acidobacteriota bacterium | reverse complement strand
GGCGCGTAGCAGCCACGCACGCCGTCTAAGGTGGAAGCCAACGGCATACGCGTCTTTCACCGTCAGCCCATCCCAGGCTGAGAGGCAGCATGAAAGACACATTTTTGAGCTATTAAAACGTATGAATACTGCTTTAACAGCGGATGACTGTCAAGCGAAAAAGTTCAACAGGGATGTGCACGCATGTGCACCGCAATTTTAGACGACGCTTCGGGTGGATTCCCTAACGACCAACTCTGGACCCACTTTGCGGTGTACGGCAGTGACTTCTCTCTTTTCGACAACCGAGTTGATCCCATCAACTACGATGCTGACTGCGAGCGAGCCCATAACCTCCATTGGTTGTCGAACGGTGGTAAGCGCAGGTGTATACAAGGCCGCGGGAGCGACATCGTCAAAGCCGATGACGGAACACTGGTCGGGCACGCGGATCCCAGCCTTGGCTAAAGCTCGAATGGTCCCGAAAGCCGTCATATCGTCAAAAGCCATGATGGCCGTGAACGAGCGGCGACGGCGGATCAGTTCCTCCGTTAATTTGTATCCAGCTTCAAACCCGGTTATGGGGTCGCGCGACTCGGGTAGATCCATGATGAGGCGCTGCTCGATTTCAAGGTCGCGGGATTGGGCGCAGGCGCGGACCCCTTTCCATCGCGGAGAGCTGTCCGACAGCCCCTTCGGACCTCGGATGAAGGCAATTCTTCGGTGGCCCAGCGAACAGAGATGCTCCATGGCGAGTTGACCGCCGAGTTCGTTGTCGACGATCACCGAGCTCACGGTGTCGTTCTGCAACTCGGTGCCGATCATCGCCGTGGGTATGCTGCTTTTCTCCACGTCCGCGATCAGGTTGATATCGAGGAAAAGCCAGTTAGCGAGAACGATGAGACCTTCGATGCGGCGGTCGAGCATCATCTCCAGATAGCGCTCGAAGCGGCTACGTTCGTTATGAACATCGGTAAGGATGGGAAGAAAGTTGGACTGATAGAGAGAATTCTCGATCCCGCGGAGGATGAGAGTGCAGTAGGGGTCCGTCATGTCGAAGACCATAACGCCGACGGTGTGACTGCGCTTGCTCCGTAACGATCGCGCAAACAGATTAGGTCGATAGCCCAGCCGCTTGGCCGCGACCTCGATCTTCTTCTTAGTAGTTGGAGGAATGTAGCGGGCCAGGGGCGCGTTATTAAGAACGATGGAAACGGTAGTGGAAGAGAAGCCACTGGCCTTGGCCACATCGCGAATAGTGACCATGGAGGATTTCACTTTGAGTGGCTGCCCGACATGGGTGCGCTGGGATGGTAGTGTATCGTAAAGAAGCGGATTGTTCTCAGGGTCTTGCAAACCCGAACTCCTTGCGCCGGCGAGGGACAGGCGTAATCAAGGCCCTCGCGGTGGATTCGAAGACCGCATGGCTGTCGAAAAACAGCCGTTGATCGCGGACAGTACAACATTGCGAAAGTCACGTCAACTGGGAGTGTGCGCTGCGCAAGGGCTTGGCCTCTGTCTGGCATTATTCATCCTGGTGCCCCTAGCCTCTGCTCAAAGCTCCCCGGCCGAGCAACCCTCGGCAGGACAGCAGGGTCCGCAGGAACTATTTATCCAAGGCCAAAATGCCTTGCGGGCGGGAGAACTCCAACGAGCGGAAGCGTCTTTCCAGCAGGTCATTAAGTTGGACCCGCAGGCGGCCGGAGCTTATGCCAACCTGGGCGTGATCTACATGCGGCGGAAGCAGTGGAATCAGGCGCTGCGAATGTTACGTAAGGCCGAACGCCTGGCTCCGAAAGTTGCGGGTATTCGTCTGAATATTGGGCTCGCCTACTATCGGCAAAATGATTTCCGAAATGCTATTTCGCCCTTTGAATCTGTCGTACGCGATCAGCCCGACTCGGCGCAAGCCCGATACCTGCTGGGCCTGTGCTATTTCTTTACCCAACGATGGGGAGATGCGGTTGATACCCTGCAGCCGCTCTGGAGTCAGCAGTCGCTGAATATGAATTATCTGTACGTACTCAGCATTGCGGCGAACAAAGCGGGCCGGAAGGATGTGGATGAACGAGCGGTTTCGCGTCTGGCGCAGATTGGACAGGCTACGCCGGAATTCCACCTGATCATGGGGCGCGCCTACCTGAACCACGAGGAAGACGACAAGGCGCTCGCCGAACTAGATCAAGCTGAGAAAGGCGACCCCAATCTTCCCTATATTCACTACCACAAAGGGATGGCATACCTGCATAAGCAGAACTACGAGCAAGCGGTAGCGGCGTTCAAGCAGGAAATCGCTCATGATCCGCGGGTTGCGTTCAGCTACGACAAGCTGGCAAGCGCCTACGAATCACTCGGAAAACAAGATCTCGCGGAACAGAACTATCGCAAAGCAGTGCAACTCGATCCGTTGCTGGCGAGTTCGCATCTGGCGTTGGCCAAGATCTATCAGAAGCAAGGCAGATTCGCACCAGCATTGAAAGAGTTAGATGCAGTGCAGAAGCTGACTCCCACAGACTACACGGCTCACTATCTGCGAGGGCAGATCCTGCAGCGACTGGGACAACGCGAGAAAGCAAAACTTGAATTCGATACCTACACGCGCATGATGAATGCTGCCCGGGAAAAACGGGGGAAAGAGTTGAGCGGCGAGATCCCAAGCCCCGACATTACAGCGGAACCGCAGTAGTCACTCGTACCGAAGAGCTGCAATGGGATCGAGATTGGCAGCGCGAACCGGAGAGAACATTCCACTAACTACCCCCACAAATCCAAGAATTGCAGTGGCGATGAGAAGGGTTTTGGGGCTATCA
>JBLNFC010000457.1:0-2697 GCA_050263355.1 Acidobacteriota bacterium | reverse complement strand
CGATTCGGTGTATGACACCTTGGACCGCATCGACCGTCTGGAAGGGCATAAATACGTCATTCTCATTTCGAGCGGGCGCGATACCTTCAGCAAGATCAACCTTGATCAATGCTTAAAGAAGATCAAAGCCACTTCTAACGTCACGATTTACGCCATTAGCATCGGCAGGGCTCTCCGAGAAATGGCGGATGCGCGAGGCATGGTTGGGCCAATCATGAGCACCGACTTCCTGCAGGCTGACAATCAGATGAATACCTTCGCGCGAATGACTGGAGGCCGTGCTTACTTCCCGCGCTTCGCTGGCGAGTTGCCGGAGATCTTTCGAGATATAGCTGCGGACATTCGCAACGAGTACAACATCGCGTACCATCCCACGAACACAAAACTGGACGGGACTTATCGCAAGTTAAAAGTGGAAGTGGTGGGACCGGATGGCAGCCCGCTAAAGGTAAAAGATCAGAAGGGCAAGGACGTGAAGTACCAGGTGATCGCGCGCGAGGGATACACGGCGAAGCATCAGGTGGAGTAATACCGGTCACCTTGTGCGTTGTCGGTTCTCAGTTCTCCTCAAGAGCAAACCCCAGCGCGCAGAACTGCAATGGGCCTTGGCATCTCGCGACCGAGAAACGGGAACTGAGACCTGCTGCTCAGTGCATATGGAAGATACGGTCCAGCGCAAAGAGCACGCCCACTCCCAGGAACACCAGCAATGCCATTCTCACGCCTGGTTCCTTATTGACTTCCGGCACAAGGTCGGATGCGGCTACGTAAATGGTCACGCCGGCCGCCAACGGTAATCCGGCGCTGACCTGATGACGGAAGAGAGCCATCGTCAGCACTCCCGCGACCGTTGCAGCGCCCAACAGGATCGATGCGCCCCATGCCGCCCCACGGCTACGTCCACTGACCAGCATCACCGACGCGACAGTGAATCCCTCGGGGATTTTGTGCAGAAATACAGCCAAGAAGATGACCCAGCCCAGCCAGTTGGAGACGATGAAGCCTGAGGCGATTGCGATCCCGTCGAAGAAGGTGTGAATCATTAATCCCACGAGCACGGAAAAACTTTTGTGCGCCTGCACGAACTCGTCCGAATGCGTCTCTTCTCCGAAGTGAAAGTGAGGAGTTACAGTGTGCTCGAAGAAATGAATGATGAGATACCCGAGCAGAATCAGGAACGCTCCTGTCTTGCCGCGAAGTTCGAGACTGGTTGGAACCATCTCGACGATTGAAGTAGCCAACATGAAGCCGGCGCCCAGGGCGACAAAATAACGAAGATAAGAGTGGTCCCAATGCCGCTGAACGATGATGGCACCGCCGAAGACGTTGGCGGCGGCGGCGGTAAAACCCAGCAGCATGCTGAGGAGGATTGGGTTCATTATTTCCGGAGGATCATAGCAGACGATCTTTCTAACGCGAGTCTCGGCAGCGCCATTCTCCCTGCTGCGTGACGAAGTTATCTCCTCGTAACGAACTTATTGATTGAGGCGCCAGCTTAGGAGCGCCGCAGTATCTGTGCCTGGCAACATTGCTGAAGGCCAAGCCCGCTACTCGCTTGTGGAGATCGAGACACAACTTCTGGTAGCGAAGGATCTCGGAGGTAATGCAGCCAAAGATGCAGAGTTCGTGTTCAAACTCGCCGCCGAGACAGGGCACATTATCCCGAGTGTCGAATGTGCATCACGTCCCCGTCCTTCACCATGTAATCCTTGCCTTCCAGACGCAATGTACCGCGTGCGCGGGCATTGGCTTCCGAACCCGCTTCGAGCAGTTGATCCCAGTGAATGGTTTCCGCGCGGATAAAGTGCTTCTCCAGGTCGGAGTGGATGGCGCCCGCGGCTTCGACGGCGCGGCTATTGGCAGGAATCGTCCAGGCGCGGCACTCGTCCTCCCCAACGGTGAAGAAGGAAATTAGTCCCATCAACGCGTACGTCGTGCGTATCAATCGGACCAGGCCACTCTCTGTCAGGCCGTAACTGGACAGGAATTCCGCAGCATCCGCATCGCTCATCTCGGAAAGTTCAGCTTCTACCTTGCCGCAGATCGCGGTTGCGGCTGCATTCGGACGCGATGCGATTTCCGTCAGCTTGTACTTCGTGACAGCACTCTCCAGTTCTTTGCCCAGTTCGGTCGACTCACTTACGTTGACCACATACAAAATGGGTTTTTCGCTCAGGAACATAAAACCACGAATGCGCTTTTTGTCCTCGGTGGTCATCTCCATCTCCCGCAAAGGACGTTCACTCTCCAGATGGGCCTTGGCTCGAATCAGGAGTTCGTTTTCACGCTCGAGTTCGGCTGTCTTCATCTTCTTAAGATCCTTCTCAAGGCGCTCAAGGCGCTTCTCGACCTGGCCGAGATCGCTGACGATGAGATCGAAATCTACGTTCTTGATGTCGCGCAAAGGATCGATTTCGCCGACATGAGGAATAGAGGGGTCCTCGAAGGCGCGGACAACGTGTGCCAGCGCATCGACCTGGCGCAGGTGTCCTATGTAGGCGGTCTCTTTCAGAGCATCCTGTCCGATCGCGCCGACGTCAACGTATTCCACCGACGCGTGGATGAGCTTCTTAGGGTTGTACAGAGCAGCCAGACGGTCCAGACGGTCGTCTGGAACTTTGGCAACTCCCACGTGAGCCTCGCGGGGATTCGCAAACGCATGGTCTGACAGTTGCGCCTTGGTCAGAATGCGAAACA
>JBLNFC010000456.1:0-3342 GCA_050263355.1 Acidobacteriota bacterium | reverse complement strand
ACCGAGATGATGCTTGACTCTCACCAAACCGCTGGATCCTTTCCATCCGAACGCTTTTTGTGCATCAAACCCGACCAATAGATCCAGCGAATATCGATTAAAACTGTGGACGGAGTCAGTCCCACTTTGAAAACTGCTTGACCAGTCATTGACCAGTGTCAGTTGACCCAAGACTCCGCGTTCGTCGAGCCACGATTTGGCTCGTCTGGAATTCTCAAAAATCTGAGTCGCTAAGACGTGTTTCTCGGAACCTGGTCCAGCCTGGCCGAGGCAACAACCGGCCGCGAGAAACATTATCGAGAAGATAGAGGGAACTCTCATTAGTTAGGACCTTTGCTGTTGTAAAGAGCTGATCGGGAAGCCCTCGAACCTGTCCTAAGGCGAAAATCGGCCTGGATTCCGTGTACTTAAGGAAAAAACGAGAAGGAGGAGGTACGTTCGTTTAGCGAACGGAGGTCATATACCTGTGGTATCGCGTGAACCGCGACCGCGCTGTTGCCGTTTACGGCAGCAGGCGATTCAACAGATTGGCAAACTGGTACCGCACTGCAATCTGCCCGCGATAACGAGGGCCAGGTGTCGAATCGAGCCGGCGCGATCCAAACAGAGTGACTTCGAAATTCTGTGGCAGCATCCAGCGAAAGGTCGGCCCTATGCGCTTTCCAAAAACGTAAGAATCACCGTTCTGAAATATACGTGCGCTTTCCCGCAGGAACATCGCGTCGGGGATGTCTGAATAAAAAACACCCGGCCGGAGTCGTTTCTTAGTGTCCAGTGTCTTGAACAGACTCGCGGACCAGCCAAACCTGGCGCCATCGGAGGCACGCACGATCGCTTCCAGAAAACCCTCATCTAACACACGCAGCGGGATCTTCTGCCAGTGCAGCGCTTGACGAGTGAAGCGAATGGTCTGAATCGAATCAAATTCCATCGACAAATCCTGGTTCGCCCCCAATTTTGTAGCAGCGAGTATCTGGATGTAGTTCTGCTCATCCATGCGCGGCAGACGGGCGAACACGTTAGGTTGTAAGAAGTCGCCAACGTACCCTATGGTGACGTTGATCCGCTCCGGCAGAGCTTTGCCAGGCGATCCCGAATAGAAAAGGCGATAGCCTTCGAGCCAACCATCATTGTCGGCGTAACTAGCCTCCGTGCCCGCCCCGCGGTCGAATTCAATCCCTCCCACTTGCGCTTCCAGGTGTTTACCGAATTTCTGTCCGAGAAAAAAAGACTTCAGATTGAAAGACCAGTGGCGTTCGTGCAATCCGACGCCGGTGTAGTCGTAGCTGGAGATGAAGTTGCCTCCAGACTCGCCGCGGCCCTGCAAGTAGGTCGTACCGTCACCCTTGACATTCAACTGCACCCGGGTACTCAGTTTGTAGTAAACGTCCCTGGCGGTTACCCTGCCCTCCGCCGCATCTACGTATCGGAAATGAGAGACGGTTTCGGCGGTAAGAAACCGCAAGCGGTTCGACAATCTCGGCCTAGGCAGAACGGGGGCGGAAGCGTCACTCGCCGAAGCTTCCGAAAATGCGGTGATAGGCGCCAATAAAAACACAATGGTAAGTACCCAGGGCATGCCAGCAGATGAATGCAAGCGCATAGTGATCTCCCCAATGCAGTAGGATCGGCTTCGGGGACGGAAGCTTTAGCCAGTTCTCCTGCTGGTAAGTACCTTCGTGCCAAACGTGCAGGCACTTACTATTGCGACATTTGCTGCGCCGTGGATGAGGCAAGCAGTCTCGTAGCCTCAAGCGGAGTGCCGCTACTTGGGGCTGCTCGTCTGCGGAGGCGGTGTCTTTCCCAGGATCACGATGTCGACTCTCCGATTTAAGCGCCGGCCTTCCTCGCTATCGTTGCCGGCGATGGGATGGAACTCGGCATAGCCTGCAGCAGAGAGCCGGGCAGGCGCGAAGTGATACTTCACAATCAGGAGACGAACTAGTTCTGTCGAGCGTGCGGTGGACAATTCCCAATTGGAGGCAAATTGCGGGGTATGGATGGGAATAGTGTCGGTGTGTCCCTCGATGCGAATGCGGAATTCGCGATTCACCAGCAATTTAACGATGCGGGCAAAGGCCTGCTCGGACTCGGCCTTGATCTGCGCCGAACCGCTGGGGAAAAACCCGATCTCGCGTAAGCTGATCACCAAGCCATCTGGCGCTGTACGCAAGGCAAGTTCCCGCCGGGAAATCTCCGGCGCCAGGGCTTCTTCCAGTTCCTTACGTAAGGTGGACAAATCCCCTTCATCGCTCCCCGCCAGCTGCCCCGAGGGCACAGATGCGATTCGACCCAGGGCAGCCGTGCGCTGCGCGTTTTCTATACTCTGCACCACGTTGAACGGCATAGGGCTGGTATCACTTACGGGAACCCTGCTGGTGGACGCGGGGAAGACACCGAGTTCCTGAAACGCGACTTGAATGGATAAAGCCAATCGGCCGACGTTGCGCTGATCCACTTGCGAGGTGGAGTACATGACGACAAAGAAGGCAAACAGCAGCGTGATGAAATCCGCATAGGAAACCAGCCAGCGTTCGTGATTGGTGTGGGGCGCGGGCCGTTTTCTACGCGCCATGCGTGGCGGCCTTCGCCCGTTCAGCGGTGAGCGGGCTAGTGTCGGCAAGGAACACCAGCAACTTAGTTTCGAGCATACGCGGATTCATGCCCTCCAAAATGGAAACCACGCCCTCAAGCGTCATTTCCCGGATCGTCTGTTCGTCGCGGATGCGGATCTTCAGTTTGCCCGCCGCCGGTAAAAAGAAAAGGTTCGCGGCTCCCACGCCATAAATGGTGGCCACAAAAGCAACGGCAATACCGCGGCCAACTTCATCAATCTTGTCGAGATGCTGCATCACCTGGATCAGCCCAAGCACAGCGCCAATAATTCCTATGGTGGGGGAGAATCCTCCCGCAGATTCGAACACACTGGGTACCTTGTCTTCGGCTTCGGCCTTAGTGTCGAGCTCTAGTTCCATGATCTTGCGCAGTTCTTCCGGCTCGGTTCCATCCACGGCGAGCATCAATGCCTTTTTGAGAAATGGATCGTGGATCTCTCCCAGTTCTGCATCCAGAGAAACGATTCCTTCGCGGCGCGCCTGATTGGCATAACGAACTAGATCTTGGATCACGGTTTGGGGACTGTTCTTGGGTTCAGCGAACACGTGAATCAGGCTGCGCAGAGCGTTGAGTACAACCGGCAATGGGTACTGAATAAGGATGGCGCCCAGAGTTCCGCCAAAAACAATCATTGCCGCCGTCGGTTGCAAAATCTGAGAAAGGTTTCCGCCCTCCAGCAAAAGTCCGGCCACAATGCCGCCCATTCCAACCAGAACACCGCCCAGC
>JBLNFC010000455.1:0-14200 GCA_050263355.1 Acidobacteriota bacterium | reverse complement strand
GCACTCCATCTGCAACAAGCGCAACCAGTTCTGAATGCAGTAACGTCATTTCTGCAGGAGTGCTAAGAAGCAATATTATCTTGCAGTGTGCTGATCGATGACTGTGGATTAACCGTTACGTTATTTCCCCTAGAGAAGAATTTTCATACAAGATGTTGATCTTCACAGCAACGTACTAATTTCCTGTTGACTTCACAATTTGCCATACGCTACTCTGCGCGCCAATCAGAGCATTGGATCGACGTCCCAGCGCTCTCGCCACCAGACTTATCTCCGCAGTGCCAGGTGCCAGCGTCGCGCCAGGCATCCCATCTGTTCTGGATGCTCTCGCTGCCCTTGCGTTGAATGCAAGCGCCAATTCAACGCTGATCGAGTTACACCAACTTGATTGGGGCTTCCCCGTCCCAAGGAGGATGCAGCATGAAACGATTCCGCAGGTTACTTAGCTATACGTGTGCCTTCGCTCTGGTTTTGGCAGTTGGAGCGATCAGCATCGTGTATAGCCAATCTCCCACACAAGCGCCAACTGGGTTCAACACCCCCACTCTCGAAAACGGTCCGGGATCAAAGAGTACGAGTAACGGGATGGTACTGCCCAGCGGTGACACCTTCGCGAACGACCAAGCTATCTTCGAAGAAGAGGACGGGGTGGACGGCAGTCTTGGCCCGATTTACAACGCGCGTGGCTGCGTCGACTGTCATCAGACTCCGGTGACCGGGGGATCGAGTCAGGTGACTGAGCTTCGTGTCGGGCACCGTGATAGATTCGGTAACTTCGTGAATCCCACGATCCTGATCAACAATGGGGCGACGGCAATTGCCAACCGTTCCCTGGTGAACGATCGCGCGGTTTGTCCGCAAGCACAAGAGCGCGTCCCAGGAACAGAAACCATTCGTGCGCAGCGGGCCTCGCTGAACGTTTTGGGAGACGGTTTCGTGGAAGCTATTGATAGCAACACACTGCTGGCAATTTCCAGAGCGCAGCCAGGACAGAGCGGCGGCAGGATTGCAGGGGAATTCATACAGGTCCCTCTGGCGGAAGCGCCTGGGCAAGTTCGCGGAGGACGGTTTGGCTGGAAGAACCAACAAGCAAGCCTGCTGTCGTTTGCGGCCGATGCGTACCTGAACGAACAGGGGGTCACGAGCAGCCTGCAGCGAACGGATACCAGCAGCGTATGCAAAACAACGTCAGACCCTGAAGATCACAAGGATGGCGTCGGAATGGAGGACATAGACCACTTCGCGACGTTTATGCGGGCGACCATGGCACCGCCTATTGATTCCACGCTGATGGCAACATCGGCAGCGCAGCAGGGGGCTCAGACGTTCACTGCGATCGGCTGCGCGATTTGTCACGTAACGCAGATTACGACGTCTCCCGCTGGAACGGTGATCAACGGGGGGGCGTTCGTCGTGCCGGCTGCGCTGGGCAGCAAAATCATCAATCCATACAGCGATTTCCTCTTGCACGACGTCGGCACAGGAGATGGCATTGTGCAAAACGGGCCGCCTGACACTGCTAACAAACTACGTACGCCACCGCTATGGGGATTGCGCACTCGCGACCGGCTCATGCATGACCTGCAGTCGTTCACGCGAAATGACGCCATTCTGCGTCATGGACACGAAGCCGCAGGTGTCGTGAGCAATTACCAGAGGCTATCCACCACGCAGAAAAACAACCTAATCACGTTCCTGAACGCGTTGTAGAACACGATCGAAGACAGAGAATGGGTGTAGCTGAGGCTGCAGCCATTCTCTGCCATATCTGGGGAGGCAAAGAGTATGCCTTTTCGTTTCCATTCCAAATGCAAGGCGCTGATCGGCATTTTGGGTTTGTTGCCGCTCGCGGGCTGTGCGCGCAATGCGCAGCGTGTATCCGAGCAACCGATTGCTGTGCAAGTCGCGTCCGCGCCTAATAGTGGCGAAGCGACCATGTCGCTGGCGCCGCCTCCGACTCCTGGCGAAGTGCAAGCAACCGTTGCGCGGGTGCTCGGATCGGACGTGTTTGTCATCGGCGGGGATAAGCCAGTTGCGTTGATGGGCGATTTCAATGGAGATACTTATCCCGATTTAGCCGTCGCCGTAAAACCCGCGTCCGACAAGCTCGATGACATCAACGCGGAGCTGGCAAACTGGCTAGTGGAGAACCCACGACATTCCTACGTCGCTCCCAGGAACAAGTCCACGGTGACGCTTCCGCCGTCTCCCAAGCCGGAGAAGGTCAGAGCGGGAGAGACTCTGCTGATAGTGGTTCACGGGTATGGTCCAAAGGGTTGGCGGGACCCCCTGGCAGGCCAGACTTACGTTCTGACGCAGGCAGCCGGCAAGATGTTGCAAGTGGCGAAACCTTCGAGCGAACTGGCGAAAGACTTTGGAGAGTTTCCCAGCGCACGCGACGTCATTGCGGAAAACCTGAGTGGCAAGCATGGGGTAATCTATTGGACGGGAGCGGCCTACGCGTGGCATGTGGAACGCTGAGAAGTCATCGCAGGCAGTGTGGTCAGGATGAGAACCTCGCGGATCACATTCCCCTTCGCCAAGTCTGGACGCAGAGAAACGTTAGATCTTGTGTGGGGCTTCGCTTAAATGATTTCTTGTCTGACCAGATCTGAGTAAGCCTCACGCTTTCGGATGAGCCGTGCGGACTTACCGTCGACCAGCACTTCTGCCGCGCGTGGACGACTGTTGTAGTTGGACGAGAGAGCCATTCCGTAAGCGCCGCAATCGAGGATAGCTACAAGATCGCCCTCTGAGACCTCCTGGAGCATGCGATCGCGCGCAAAGAAATCCCCTGTCTCGCAAATCGGACCCACGATATCGAACTTTCTGGCGTCGGCTTTGGAGTCGAGCTTCACAGGAACAATCTCGTGGTGCGCACCATATAGCGATGGACGGAGCAGGTCGTTCATGGCAGCATCTGTTACGACGAAGCGTTTACCGTCGTTCTGCTTGAGGCAGACCACACGGGTGACGAGCACTCCAGCCGGACCCACAATGGCCCGCCCCGGCTCGAGCAATAGATGAACCTTCAATGCGCGCAGAGGACGCAGAAGAGAGTCGGCATAGCGGTTCAGCGTGGTTGAGAATTCGGCGGCGTCCGAAGTTTCGTAGGAGATGCCCAGACCACCGCCCGCATCGATGAAACGGATATCGTGTCCATCGCCACGAAGTTCGCTGACAAGGTCGGCGACGCGCTGCATTGCTTCGCCAAATGGCCCGGGATCGGTGATCTGGGAACCGATGTGAACGCTCACCGCCGAAACTTTCAGGTAACGGGTTGCGGAGGCGCTCGCGTACAGCTTGCGCGCTTGTTGGATGGGAACTCCAAACTTATGCTGGTGAAGCCCGGTGGAAATGTAGGGGTGCGTTTGCGCGGAAACGTCAGGGTTCACCCGCAGTGCGATCTGCGCGACTTTGCGGGCTCGCGCCGCACATTCAGCTAATCGCCACAATTCTGATTCACTCTCGACGTTGAACAGGAGAATGCCCGCGCGCAAAGCTAAAAGCATCTCCTCGCCCGTCTTTCCCACGCCGCTGAACACGACGTTGCGCGCGGCCTTCCGACTAACCGAGAGAACACGGTACAGCTCTCCTCCTGAGACCACATCGAAGCCGCACCCGAGTTGGTGAAGCAAGCGAAGGATGGACAGGTTGGAATTAGCTTTTACGGAATAGCAAACCGTGTGGCCCATGCCGCGAAAGGCTCGCGTGAACATTCGCGCTCGGTCCCGAATGGTTGACCCGGAATAGACATATAGCGGTGTGCCGTAACGCTCTGCCAGCCTGGGGAGAGGAATGGCGTCCGCGCACAACAGTTCCTCGCTTTTTCCACGGAATACACCCTGGCGAACGTCGCGGTACGTGAATGCAGGAGGGCGACCTTCACTGGCAGGTGCGGATCGGCGAGTCATTTCTTTGTGCCGGAGTTGCCTTTAACCTTCATCGCGACTACGGTCTCGTCATCGAAAGATTCTGCCCCGCCGGAGTGGGCGGACACGGCCTGAAATATTGCCTGTACGACTTCGCTGGCGGAGCTGTCCCAATTGGCGGAGATGATCTCCTCCACTCGCTTGCGTCCGAAAAGCTCGCCTGCCGCATCGCGCGCATCGAGTATGCCGTCGCTGAAAAGGACGAATAGATCCCCAGGCTTGGTTTTGAAAGAGAACTCGTCGTACTCGACTTCATCGAACAGCCCGAGCGGCAGGCCTGTGGCTTCGATAACCTGTATCTCCCCCTTGGTACAACGGACCGGTCGGGGCAGGCCGGAGTTAGCCACTTGCAAAGTGCGGCGGTTATCGTCCCAAACGGCGTAGATCAGGGACACGAATTGAGCCTCGATACGACGCTCCCCGAGAGAAAAGTTCACGGCCGAAAGCATCTCCGCGGGACCGGGCTCGATGGGAGCATGCGACCGCAGTATGCCGCTGACCAGCGCCGCGTAAATCGCGGCCGGAGCTCCCTTGCCGCTGACATCGCCGATGACAATGGCGCTGCGCGAGAGCGAGTACTGAAGAAAGTCGTAGAGATCGCCGCCAATGGTGCGTGCTGGGACGAATTTTGCTGCGACCTCCAGGTTCTCCAGCTTCGGGTAGGTCGCCGGTAGCAAGCGGAATTGCAACTCGCGGGCTAGCTTCAGGTCGCGCTCGAGGCGGCGTTCCTGGCGCGCGATTTCCTCGTACAAGCGCGCGTTCTCGAGCGCAATCGCCACCTGTGCTGCGAGTGTGGTTACGGTACGCTTATGATCTTCGGTGAAGAACCCGCGCCGAGTATGCTCAAGGTCAAGCACACCAATCACCGTGTCCTTATAGATCAGGGGAACGGCCAACTCCGATCGCGTTTCGGGATTCAGGGCAATGTAACGCGGGTCTTTGCTGACGTCAGGAACCAGAACGGCGTGCTTGTGCTCGGCCGCGTGTCCCACCAGACCTCGTCCAATCGGAATATCGTGTTTCAGTTGAATGTTTTCCTGGAAGCGCAACGAAAACCGGTGCTGTAACTTCTGCCCGGTGGGGTCCACAAGCAGAATGCTGAACATCTGGAAATCGATGAGGCGGCTCAATAACTCGCCCACGCGCTTCAGAAGCTGGTCGAGGTTGAGAATCGAGGTCAGCTCCCGCGCAATCTCGTTGAGCAAAAGCAGAGTACGGGCTTGTCGAGTAGTTCGCGTGTATAGCTGCGCGTTCTCGATACCTACCGCCATGCGGGAAGCAATGAGGGTCAGAAGGCGTTTGTGTTCTTCCTGAAAGGCTCCGGCTTCGCGGGCTTCGAGGTTGATGACGCCGATTACGCGATTCTTGACAATCAGCGGGATCGCCAACTCGGAGCACACGTTGGGAACGACGTTGATATACCCGGGCTCTTTGCTGACATCGTCGACCAGTACGGGCTGCCGCAACTGAGCAGCGCGTCCAGTCACTCCTTCGCCCACCTTAACGCGAGTGCGTTCAGCAATTTCACGCGGGTAGCCAATCTGGAAACGCATGCGCAGTTCTTGAGTGCGTTCGTTGAGAAGAAGAATAGCGAAGATCTCGTAGTCGATGACTCTGCGCACTAATTCCGCCACGCGTTTCAGCGTGGTTTCCAGGTCGAGGGTCGTGTTGACGACGTCCGCGACTTCCAGCAATAGCGGCTCAACCTTGGAAGACAGTGCGAGTTGTGGTTCTGTGACTGTCACTGTGATTATGATACCAGCCGCTTGGGAAGGTCCGATGATCAGCGGGATGCGGTGGGGGAGCGCTGTTTAGGAACGCCTAGCTTCTTGACTGAGTGCAGGGAAGGTATGGAAGCGTACGGAGTGATTAGCTGGTTCGGGAGCGTACACCTGTCGCATGATCTTCACGCCGCGTGCGCTATCTGATCTGCGTGGGCACCAATCCAACCATTCCGCTCTAATTACGGGGGATAATGCAAATGTCCGGCAAATTCCTATAGCGCTCGGCGTAGTCCAAGCCGTAGCCCACAACGAATTCATCCGGAATCTTGAAGCCCACATAGTCCGCTTCGATGGCTTGCTTGCGCCGCGAGGGCTTATCGAGCAACGTGGCAATTTTGAAAGACCGGGGCTGATGGGCCATCAGAATTCTTCGCAAGTAAGTGAGCGTGAGGCCGGTATCGAGTATGTCCTCGACGAGGATCAGATTTTTGTCCCGCATGGAATGATCAACATCTTTGGTCAGGCGGACCTCACCGGTCGAATCCCATCCGGATTGCAGCTCCTGAGTTGGGCTGGGGCGATTGCCATAGCTGGAAACGCCGATGAAATCGAAAGTCGCATCCAAGTCCACCTGGCGAGCAAGATCGCTGAGGAAAATGGCCGCTCCTTTCAGCACTCCGACGAAGATGACGCTTTCGCCGCTGAAGTCGCGAGTGATCTGGTGTCCGATTTCGGCTACACGGTCCGCGATCTGTTTGCGCTCCAGCAACACTTTCAGGTCCGACACGCTCACTAGTGTAAATCAGCGTGGAGTACGCACATAGGCTCGGCGTTGCAGGGTTTCATTCGGCTCACTAGAATGCTTGGGTCAATTAGTGAGGTCACGTTTCATGGTGATGCCAGAGTTCCACGCCCTGGTAAATGAGGCGAAGAAGGAAATACAGGAGATCGACTCCGCAGAGCTCAAGCGTATGCAGGAGAGCGGAGACAATTTCGTGCTGATCGATGTCCGGGAGAAATCGGACGCCGACAGGGGAATGATCCCTAATGCTGTGAATGTCAGCCGCGGCATGCTAGAACATAATATCGATCAGGTCACCACCGATAAGAACCAGAAACTGGTTCTTTACTGCGGAGGCGGGAGTCGATCTGCGCTGGCAGCGGCTTCGCTCAAGAGAATGGGCTTTAAGAATGTGATTTCGCTCGCGGGTGGATATCGAGGCTGGAAGGAAGGGAAGTAGCTGGGTTTCGACCCTCAATACTGCCGACAAGAACTTGTAAGGAGCACGTAGGAAATGGCGCCGAATTTAAACGGAATTAAACTGACCTGGCTGGGTCACGCTACCTTCCGCATAGAAACGCCCGGAGGCAAGATCGTTCTCGTGGACCCGTGGGTCATGAATAATCCAATGTGTCCGGATAGCGAGAAGAACGTCAAAAAGCTGGACGTGATGCTCTGTACTCACGGACACGGAGATCATATTGGCGACGCCGTCGAAATTGCCAAGAAGCACAATCCCAGAGTAGTTGGAATTCCTGAGTTGACGGGCTGGCTGGAAAAAAAAGGCGTGAAGAACACGGCGATGATGAACAAGGGCGGAACTCAGGCGGTAGGCGACATCAAAGTCACGATGGTCCACGCCGACCATTCCTGCGGCATTCAGGACGGAGATGAGATGGTTTATGGCGGTGAAGCCTGCGGATATGTCATCACCTTCGACAACGGCGTAAAGATTTATCACGCGGGGGACACCAACGTATTCGGGGACATGAAGATCATCCGCGATCTATACGAACCCGAGATTGCGTTGTTACCCATCGGCGATCACTTCACCATGTCTCCGCGCGAGGCCGCCTACGCGGTTAATCTGCTGCAGCCGAAAACTGTTATCCCAATGCATTTCGCAACCTTTCCTATGCTGACGGGCCGTCCCAGTGAACTGGCCAAGTTGGTTCAAGGAGTGGAAGTGCTGGAGATGAAGCCGGGACAGACCATCGGCTGATGGATTTCAATTGTAGATTTCAGATTCCAGAGATTGAACACCCGCGAGTTGTCGGCGAAATTTTCGGAGGAGAGAACTTTGCCAGTCAAGAAAGACGTTCACGCACATTGGCGAATGGGTGGTATCACAGTCGATGCGGTCGAGGACTACATCTATTCACTGCTGCCGGAGCGGGACGAGGTTCTCGCCGAGATGGAAGCGGAGGCCGCCGAACGCAATGTACCGATCGTTGGCCCAGCCGTGGCCCGGATTTTCGAGCAACTGGCGCTCATGGTTGGCGCCAAGACGGTGTTCGAACTGGGCTCGGCGATCGGCTATTCGACGATCTGGTGGGCACGCGCAGTGGGAGAGGGAGGCCGGGTCTACTACACCGATAGCGATCCCAAGAATGCGGAGAAAGCCCGACGTTATTTCGAACGAGCCGGGGTTGCCTCACGGGTAACAGTGTTGATTGGCGATGCGCTCGAGTTGTTGTCGGAACAGAAGCAGCCGTTCGACATCATCTTCAACGACGTGGATAAGGAAGACTATCCTCGGGTATTCCGCCTGGCTGTGCCTCGTATCCGCAGAGGAGGCTTGTTCGTGACCGACAACGTGCTGTGGAGTGGAAGGGTGGCGCAGCCCGATCCGGCAGAGGACACGACCAAGGCGATCATCGAGTTCAATCGGCTGATCTACAGTTCGCCCGAGTTATTCACGACAATTTTGCCTATTCGGGATGGAGTCGCGGTATCGCGGAAGAAGTAGCGGTCCCGAGGGTAGGCTCTCCAGAGCGGGCGGAATGTCATGGCTGCTTGCCATTGTTGGGGCTTGCGGTCGTCCCTGCAATCACCTTTAGCTATATTGACTTCACGGGAATTAGTGTGAGGTCCTCGACCAGGCCAACTTCCTTCTGCAAAAAGGGCTCGCCGTACGTGACGCCGGCAAGCATGCCGTAATAGCGAGCCATGGCTTCCACGCGCGCGCGAATTTCCGCGTGGGCGGGGAAGATGCCGCTGCCCGCCTCCTGATCGCTGAACTGGGTTTTGTATGCCATCAAGGACTCGAAACGAGCTTCGAATTGGTCGGTGATATCAACGACGAAGGTGGGACGGATATCGTAATAGAGCGTTGCGTAGATGATTTTGAACGGGCGGTGAGGCTCAGCGCCGATCTCCAACTTTTTCAACCCCGCCAGGAAGCAGGCTTCATAACCTAAAATCGACGCTGTGTAGTGATCGGGGTGGCGCCCCTTCCAGTAGGGAAGAATCAGAACGCGCGGTGTGGTTTCCCGGATGGCGCGCGCTACCTTGAGGCGATTCTCCCATGTATTCTCGACCCGACCATCGGGTACATCGAGGGCGTGGCGCCAGGAGACACACAAAATCTTCGCGGCATCCAGCGCCTCGCGCGCTCGATCCTCAGCGCTGCCGCGTGTGCCCATCTCCCCTTTGGTGAGGTCAAGAATGCCGGTGCGATGACCCATTTGCGCCATCTTGAGGAGGGTGCCACCGCAGGTCTGCTCCACATCGTCACGGTGAGCGGCGACGGCCAGAATGTCGAGGGCAAGGGGATTAGGAGGTGTGGCGGACATTGTCAGTCGAGGTTGCCCTGTTCCACAACCACGTTTTCGCGGACGAGCAACCGGTGCGACGCCATCTCTTTCAATGTGGGTAGCACTCGTCCAACGTGCTCATCGGTATCCACAAAGGTGATGACGACCGGCAATTTGCCACCGGCATCTACCAAATGAGAAGTCTTTACGCGCTGACGGCCAAGAAATCCCGCGACCGCATGGGTCACGGTTGCAGCATATACGTTTTCTTTGTTCAGGTAATTGAGGATCTCGATGTGCAGCGGCCGATGATGCCACTGGTCGGCCTCGTTGAGATAGATGGTGACTTGAACGGCCATCGCGTTAGGCATTCTACCGCACCCGTGCGAGGGCCATTCCCGCTATCGCCGCAGCCATGCAGAGCAGATTGTTGGCAAGGATGTTGGTGGTCATGAGCAGCCATTGTCCTTGCTCGAAGTAGGCCATGGATTCGAACGCATAGCTGGAGAAAGTTGTAAAGCCGCCGCAAAAGCCAACTACCACCAGCAGTCGCCAGCGCGGGTCGACAAGCACGCGCTGCGTCGTCCAGATCATGAACCAGCCGACGATAAAGCTGCCCGTGATGTTGATAATCAAAGTTCCGTAAGGAAATACTGGACCAAGAACTTTGGCGGCGTAACGGCTGAGAATGTAGCGGAGATTGGCGCCGACGATGGCGCCCAGCGATACCATGACGAAGTTCACCCGCAATCCTCCCAAGAGAGCTGGTAGGAGTTATCAGCCCGGGAGCGTAAGGCAAGCGAACCAGGCGGTTATGGCGAACTCCATCGCCTTTTAAGTTTTTATCACAGAACTGCGCATCGACGACTCACCTGTTGGAAGCTAGCCTGCTTCTTACCAGTTCTCCACAGAGCGGTTGCTTTTCAGTAGTCAAAGCTACATCTGGGTAATCTGGGGAGGGTCCCAGCAGGAGTGGACTCTTCGGTTTGGCAAGGAGCACATAATCGAGAAAGGCGGCGATATAGCTTCGCATCGCAGAGACCGTCTTCTCGGTTCCCATGGCCCCGGTGGGCGCCTCCAATTGGGGAAAGTTTTTGGCTAGCCAGACTGCGTCAGAGGCGGTGAGATGTTCCGCCCCTCGAAGCTCAACCAGCAGGCGAGGACCGCGCAAATTGCGCCAAAGCTGGCAGTCCCGGGCACCCCATTGATCGCGTCCGGCCGCCAGGATAAGCACCGGTTTTCCGGTGCCCGTGGCTGAGTTCGCGCTGGCAGGCGCATCCATAACAATCGCAGCCGAGATGCGCGGGTCTCGGGACACGATTGCAAGGGCTGCAATCCCTCCTAAGGAATGTCCCATCACGGCAACCCGACGCAGATCTAAGTGGCCGGCGAGGAAGTCCCCACTGGTCGCATTGCGACGTTGCAACTCATCGAGCACCGATGAAATATCTTGTTCCCGCACATGAGCTGCGAACGAGATCGTCTGTTCGTCGCCGTGCAATGCATCTACCCGGAAGTGGCTGCCCAGCACAGACAGTACAAGTCGGCCGTCAGGAAACTCGACGGCGGTGCTCTCGTATGTGTGAGCAATGGAGGCGACGACGTAACCTCGGCTGGCGAGGTCCTCGGCCAGGAAGGTATAGTCGGTCAGCGTCCCGGTGTAGCCATGAGTAAGCAGCACAAGCGGATGCGGGCCCGCGACTATAGGCGCGTTCTGCACGCTGTTCGTGCTGATCGGGGACAAATCAACACCTGTAAGCTGCGAGATATAGCGCCAGACTTTTGGTGAAGAGTAGTCGACGAGGTGGTAACCCTGAACGGTAGAAGCCGGATACCACAGCTGAATAAGCAACTCGCGGTTGTTTGCTCTCACGTACGGGTCGTTCCGGCTCAGGTCAACGAACCTCATCGAGGAAGTTCCGACTTTATACGATCCAGTTGGGGGCGGGACTGCAATCGCGTACGGCTCGGCGGGCGCCGCGATGACCATGAACTGGAATAACGCAATTGCCAGTCCGAGTCCGTACACGCGAAGGCAGAAATGAAACTTCATCATCTCAGTTGACCATCAGTGTGAGTTGAGTCGAATGCTGGATCGAACCTGAGACAGCATTGACCGTGACGGTATAGGCGCCCGCCGGTGTACCTGGACTCGACGTAGTCGTACTGGATCCTCCACAGCCTTGCAGGAAGATAAGCCCTGCAGCCATGGCAGCGAGCAGCAACAGGCAAGCCAGTCGCCGCCTCGAAAGCGTCGAAACAATACTCCCGCCTATCAGCACGAATCCGAGTGGAGGCAGCCAGAAGGCATACAGTATTGAATGCTTAGTGCGGAATATTGATCCTGAAGGGCCCACCGTGCTAAGTGTCATCTGCGCTTTGACCGTACCGTTTGCAGCGGGTGTCACCGATGTGGGATTGATCGAACAGGTTGGGGGAAGCGACCCGAGGGCTTGTACGGAACAACTAAGCGAGACAGGACTCGCAAAATCGTTGATTGAGCCTACCGAGATGGTCGCAGTTTCACTCTGCCCAGGACTAAGTGGATTGAGAGCGGAACTAGCGAGAGAAAAGTCCGGGCCTGTGAAAGTCGCGGTAACAGACTGGTCTCCATTCATCCTTACGACGCAAGTAGTCGTCCCGGAGCAAGCGCCGCTCCAACCAGTGAAACTCGAGCCAGATGCGGCGGATTGGCTCAACGTAACGACGGTCCCGGGCGCATAGCTTGCGCTGCACGTCGAACCGCAGTTGATGCCGGCCGGGCTGCTGGTGACGGTACCTGTTCCGTTCCCGGCGGGACTGACGTTGAGTACCGGTAACAGATTAAAGGCCGCCACCACCTGTCGGTCTGCCGACATGTTCAGAGTGCATGTTTGCGTTCCGGAGCAGGCTTGGCTCCATCCCACAAACATGGAACCGGGGTCCGGTGTGGCCTTCAGAGTCACTGAAGTTCCGTTGGAATAAGTTGCAGAACAGGCATTATTGGCGCTGCCGCAATCGATACCGGCAGGATTGCTGGTAACGTTGCCGAGACCCCTTCCGGTGGTGCGTACTGTCGTAATGAAAGGACCGCTCCCGCCACCTTGCAATGCGAGTTGTTGCGGGGTGCATGCTCCATCATCGTTGATATTGAGTGTTGCTTTCCTGGTGCCGGAACCACCGGGGGTGAAGCTCAGATCGAGGGTGCACCCCGCCCCTGCCGCCAAACTCGAGCCGCAATTGTTGTTGCTGATGCCGAAGTCACTGGCGTTCGTCCCCGTAATCGGCGTGCCCGATATGTCCAAAACGGAGTTACTCAGATTCGTAAGCGTGGCTGTCTCCGGTCCGTTGGTCGATCCAAAGTCGAGCCTCGGTGGCGTGAGGCTGATATCGGTCTGACATCCAGCCAGGCTGACCACCGTAGGACTCAAACTGCCGCCGCTCGATGGGACGATGGTGCTGGCGCCAAAGAACGGGCCGATGCCGCGTGGTTGAAACGTGAATTGCAGGCTGCAAGAGCCGCCCGTCGCGACAGGATTTGAGCAGTTTGAACCACTCTGACTGATGGGAAAGGAACTGCTCGATGAGATGGAGAGCGTTTCCGAAGCGTTGTGATTGTTGGTCAGGGTGACACTCTGAGGGTTGCTGCTGTTACCCATGATAAGGGTGCCAAAATCGAGACTCGCGGGAGATGAAGTAATCGGTGGAACGCCGTTGCCTGTTAGGCCGACTACGCCGGGCGAAGTCACATCACTATGGCTCACAGTAATGGCGCCTGGGTAGCTGACCGAAGCAAATTTCGCGGTGGGCTGAAAACCAACGTCGAACGTGCAGTGCCCTCCGGCTGGAATGGTCTGCCCTGAACACGAGTCGGCGCTTAATTGGTAAACCGTAGAAGATGAGCGAGGCTGGTGATCGACAAGCTCTGGGAGTTGCTGCTGTTTGTAATGGTAACGGTTTGCGTTGCACCAGCACTGCCTGCCTCCCGATTTCCGAAATCGAGTGTGGCCGGAGAGATCGCTATTTGCGAGGAAACCGGTCCTGTGCCAGTTCCCGACAAGCCAACGGGTTGCGTGCCTGGAGAAGCGTCGGTCGAAATGTTGATGGCACCGGGAATACTCCCCTTCGTCGTGGGGCTGAACCTCACGTTAATCGTGCAGCTTTGACCGCTTCCGAGCGGAGTGGAGGAAGAGGGGCAGTTATTGGTCTGCGAATAGTCTCCACTGGTTGCGATGCTGTTGATCGTGAGGCCCACGCTTTGGTTATTAGTAAGCGTGACCGGTTGAGGAGAACTGTTGGCACCAACCGCGACATTCCCGAAGCTCAGGGAGGCAGGCGAGAAGGTGATGGGCGCAAGACCTGTGCCTGAGACCATCACTACATGAGGCGTTCCAAGCGCATCGTCAGAGATTTGGACCGTCCCGTTAAATTGCCCGATGATGAGTGGCGCAAATGTCACATTCATCTGGCAACTGCGGTGCGGAGCCAGCAGACTGGGTGAAACAGGACAGTTGTTGGATTGGGAATAGTACCCGCTGCTGCTGAAACTCTTGATTGCGACACCGACGGCGCCAGTGCTCATGATATCGACTATTTGGGACGCGCTAGTTGTGCCTGCAACCTGCGGCCCGAAGGTCAAGCTACTGGGAGAGACCTTCAAGGCTTTCCTTGGCGGCGCGAAACATAAGGTGGCCAGCGACACGACTAACATTCCCACTGCAAAAGATCGGCACTTCATAGGTCCTCCTCACAGCAGACGAAATGCGTGCGGACGAAAGCACGAGGAAGAGTTCCCACAGAGCCCGTGGCCCATAAAGAAAACGTGTCTGCAACCACCAGACACGACATGACTCCCGTATGAATTGGCCCTTAAGGTCGGAAGAGAGAGCGAACCCGTTAAAAGAAGGGAAGTGATTTTTTCACGAGCGAACCGCGGGGGGTTCTCTCTCGTTCAGAGCACCTTGAAAGCGGATTATGGGAGGCTTTGTTGCAAAAGTCAAGCAGTTGTGAACTTTGGCTAAGTCAGGG
>JBLNFC010000454.1:0-3670 GCA_050263355.1 Acidobacteriota bacterium | reverse complement strand
AACACAAAACTTGACGAGTCATGCTGACAGCGTCTTAACTTGGACTGGTCGGCAGAGTACCGTTTTCATGGTGGCGTTCATCGCAACTGCAAATGGCCTTCAAAAGCACGACTCCTAGTGGCCGCAAGGCCTCCAGACGAAGCCGGTCTTTGCTGGCTCAGGTGGGCTGAGAGCTTTTCTGGATACTAGTAGGTCAAGGCGTTTCAGCAACAAGGATCTCGAGGTCACTTACGGCGGCACCAAAGGCTGAACTGTGTTGAAGGCTCTTCTGTTTTCGGTATTGTTTGCAAGTATGGCTTCGCCTCACTTCGAAGTGCAGGTTCCGCGTGGGCTAAATTTCACCTTAGAGAATTCTCCCACTCCGCGGAAGTACCTGATTGAGACGATGCCCGGAGGCGTTGCACTCTTCGACTTTAACAATGACGGTCTACTCGACATTTTTCTGGTGAATGGTGGGCGAGTGAACAGTTCCATGGCAACGCCCGAAAGCTTCGATCGTAAAAATCCTAAATACTGGAACCGGCTTTATCGTCAGAACCGCGATGGCAGCTTCACGGACGTCACAGAACAAGTCGGTCTGGCAAACGCTGGAGATGCGAACTATGGGATGGGAGTGGCGTTGAGCGATTACGACATCGATGGCTTCGAGGATCTCTATGTCACCAGTTATTGCAAGAATATTCTTTATCACAACAACGGAGATGGCACCTTTACCGACGTTACTGCTAAGGCGGGAGTAGCTGCGGGTGGATGGTCCACTTCAGCGGGCTTTCTCGATTATGACAACGACGGAAAACTTGACCTATTTGTTACCCGCTACATGGAGTGGGATACGCGGCACAGCAAAACGTGCGGTGGCGAATGGCACACCTACTGTCCGCCCGAAGAATTCCCCGCGACGACGAGCATTCTCTATCACAATAAGGGCGACGGTACGTTCGAGGAGGTCAGCCAGAAATCAGGAATCGCTGCTAAGAAGGGCCGCGGCTTGGGCGTAGCGTTTGCCGACTACGATGGAGATGGCTTTATTGATGTGTTCGTCGCCAATGACGGCATGCAGCAGTTTCTTTTTCACAACAATCGTAACGGCACTTTCAGTGAACGCGCCCTCGAATCTGGCGCTGGACTTTCGGAGGACGGCCGGCGGCTCTCCGGCATGGGTGTGGTTTTTCAGGATTATGACAATGATGGAAGGCCCGACATCATTGTCACTGAATTACCCCGCGAAATCTACGGCGTCTACCACAACGAGGGTGGTGGGTTATTCACCTATCGGAGCCTTGAGACCGGTCTTGGCGTTCTGAGTTCAGGCAGCTCGGGCTGGGGCTTGGGCTTGGAGGATTTTGACAATGACGGGTGGAAAGATCTGTTCGTCGCACAGGGTCATGTGCTCGATAACGTCGAGCAGATTGATCCTTCCCTGCATTACAAGGAACTGCCGCTATTGGCCATGAATCACAACGGCCGGTTTGAGCGCACTCATTCGGGAGCCCAGACCGCCGTGGCGGCACGAGGAGCGGCTTTCGGCGACATAAATAATGACGGCTGGATGGATGTGGTCACAACTGTCCTCGGCGGTCGTCCCCAGGTATATCTCAATCAAAAAGCGAGCCAGCACTGGCTGGTAATTACACTTCGCGGTACCAAGAGCAATCGCGATGGCTTCGGCGCGCGAGTCGAGGTGAACGCTCAGATTCGATTCGCCACGTCTTCCGGAAGCTATCTTTCGGCTAGCGACAAACGTCTTCATTTCGGATTGGGATCGGCCGAAAGTGCCAAAGTGGAAGTGTTTTGGCCCTCAGGCATTCACCAGACCCTGAAACTGGTCCGTCCCTACCAGTTCTTAGAAGTACGCGAACCGGAGCATCAATGACTCGCTTCCTTCTCTTTTTATGGCTGGCTTGGCAGAGCGCGTCGCCCGAGGCGTTGCAGCATATGAAAGCGGGACTCGAAGCCGACAAGCAACGAAACTTCGCAGTCGCTATCGCTGAATTTCGGAAGGTTACAGAACTCGAACCATCGCAGCCGGCCGGGTTTGTCAACCTTGGCCAGGTCCACATGGAAAACCACGACTTCGGCAGTGCAATTCCACCGTTGAAGCGCGCGCTGGAATTGTCTCCAGATCTGATTCCAGCACATCGGTTGCTGGGATACGCGATGCTTTCGCAGGGATATGCCAGCGAAGCAGTTCCTCATCTGGAAAAAGCGCACGAGCAGGCTGCACTCGGAATCGCGCAGATCGAAACTGGCCAATTCTCACAAGCCGTCGTAAACCTCGAGGCTGCCTTAGCCAAGCAGCCGCGGGATCCCGATTTGCTTTACTACCTTGGCCGTGCCGCTGGCTTGCGTTCCAAACAATCTATTGACACCATGCTATCTGCCTATCCCGATTCAGCCCGCGCTCATCAGGCACTGGGAGAGAACTATTTTGTGCTCCGCCAAATGCCGCAAGCGGAAAAAGAGTTCCGCGAGGCCCTAAAGGTTCAACCAAACTTGCCTGAGGTCCACCTCGAACTTGGCCTTGTTTATGCCGGTGCCTCGCAGTGGGACAAGGCGGAGGAGGAATTTCGAGCTCAGTCAAAGCTGCAACCGGGAAACGCAGAAGCTGCATACCGCATGGGGAGTGCCCTGCTGCAGCAAGGAAAAGTGCACGAAGCCAGACGGGAACTGCAGCGCGCCGACCGCCTTCTTCCCAACATGCCCGAAACACTCTATTCCTTAGGGAAGGCAGCCTCGCTTGAGGGAGATTCTCAGTCCGCAGAAAGCGCCTGGAGCAAAGTCCTAACAATGGAAAAGACCAGCTCATTGGCTGCCCAGGCGCACTTCGGTTTGGCTGGCCTCTATCGGAAGCAAGGAAAGAGTGCGGAGGCCGAACGCGAAATGCAGGAGTTTCAGAAGCTGCAGAACCTCTCCACCACCTCAAAGGATCGGAAGTAGATGGCGTGCCCCGCATAAAAACATCCGCAGATCGATCACCGTCCGCGATGGCCTGCAGGATTTCAATCTCAGTTGTGGTCAATGGTTTATCCAAGGATTTCCGCAAAATAAACTGATCAACCAAAGTCACGTTGACGTTCTCCCGCGAAGCGATTTACTGTGGGGAAGTTTGCGGGAATCAACAAGGGGCCGTGTCTGCGGCCCTTTTTTGTCTTTCCTTTAATCAGAAGACCAAATTTAGCACCAAATCCTCGCGCTCACACAGAGTACGGGTCGTAGGCAGAATCGTTCTGTGCACCTCTACTTGTCGCTCCTACGACATTTGAGCACAGAAGAACGAGGCAATACGAAGGCGTCCTCCCGCGATCCCTATTCCGCGAAGTACGACGATGGCGTCGACTGTCGAAAGGTCATACTTCGTCAGCGTCGTCTCGCACGAACAGCACAGCGGCCCAAATAAAACGGATATTACAGGCGGAATAAAATCAGGGTTAAACTAACGGGGGAAAAGGGAGAGTGACACCCTTTGTAGGTGTTACGAAACATACTGTTGAATCGATAACAAGAATGCGAAGATGGCGGCAAGCGAGGTCGTTGCTTCATGGCCTACATCGAAGGCGAACAACGCGGTCAGCACACATTTGAGCCCTCTGCTGTGAGCTGAGTTGGATGAAAGCTGGAGTTTGTTTGGGGTGAGTGTGCTGGGGTGTAGCATGCTGAAGCAGTGCTGATT
>JBLNFC010000453.1:0-3603 GCA_050263355.1 Acidobacteriota bacterium | reverse complement strand
AAATCGGTGTCGCTCCGGGCATGTACATCAACGTGAGGAGACGGCCGTATATGGACGTCATTGGATTGAGCAAGTGGGATAGAGGAAAAGAGAAATACCGCAGACAGCGAGAGTAGAACCTCTTTTGTGCGGAGCATCACTGTCCTCCGAAGCAGGACCGTCGCTAGAGTCAGTCGGGCGGGCTACGTGGACTGTGTCAGGCTTTTGGTCTCCAAAGAACAACGCCCAACGACAGAGGGCTATAGGGATCCTTGGAAAGCCGCTCGCAGCTGACTCGCTCCCCAATGAGCCCTCGTGTTGACACAGAGCGAACTGCCCAAATCTTGCCTTGTTTGATTTTCCACGTGAAGAAGACCTCTGCACCTGTCAACAATGCCAGCTATCGTTCAACCTGAACGAACTTTAGACTGACGTGGTCATTTCGATCCCCACAAATTAAGGAGTAAATGATGCCAGCAAGAACTCCCAAAGAGACATTCCTCATTCTTCTTAGCCATGTACGCGAAGCCACAGAAAGATCAACGAAACTATATGATGAACTAGGCCAAGCGGCGCAAGACCCCCAAGTCAAGGAGGCACTGGAGGCGCGCGCATTCGTTTCTCAAAGTGTTCTCGCTAAGCTCGACCAATGCTTTAAGATGATCGGAGAACAGCCTACAAAACTCAGCGGACGTCTTCAGGAGATCTTCCTGGAGGATTTTCGTAAAGAACTGAATGAGATCCAATCTCCCGCCGCCAGACGCCTGTTCGTCTTGGCGAAACTCGTACACCTTACACATCTTCGCATCGGAGAGTACGCGGCTCTGGTGGCGGCAGCCGATGCGACAGGCCACTACGGAGTCGGTGTCCTTCTGGAAAGCTGCCTAGCCGATAAACTTGCATTCGTGGAGCGCACACGGCGACTAATTCGACAGGTTGTCGAGACCAGAGTCGCTGAGCGCAAAGGACTAGAAACCGCTGCATAGTGTATTCGAGAATCTTCCTTTCACCTGCACCGGCCTGCAACCCCTTATTGCGGCCGGTGCAGGGAGACTCACCATCATCCCCGCCGCAGTAAGTGACGTTTGGTGACTCGCGCAATCAGGCTCGATGAGCGCTATGTTTGTACCGTCGCCTTGGAAACCCCGTCGCACGTAGCGAACACCCCGTGCTAACGGCTGCGGAGCAGTCCCTCGATTGCGGTTGCATTTACAGTATCCCCGGGTCGCCAGAAAATCAGGAGATCTCAGCCTTCCGCTCCGGGGTCAGTAAATATACATAAAAAGATTTAATATGCGGCTCAAGCTCCAAGGGAGAGCGGCAACATGGACGCAGTCTTCACTTCCTCCGGTCTGGTTGCGCTCAGCACGCTGACGTTCCTGGAGATCGTGCTCGGCGTTGATAATGTAATTTTTATCTCGATTCTCGCGAGCAAGCTTCCCGGCCCACAGGAACACCTGGCGCGGCGGATGGGACTCGTGGCCGCGATGGTCATGCGCATCCTGCTTTTGCTCTCCATTGTCTGGATTACCAAATTAACGACTCCACTCTTTTTCATCTTGGCGCGCCCTATCTCCGGACGCGACCTCATCTTGATCGGAGGCGGCTTATTCCTGCTCGCCAAGGCCACAATCGAAATTCACGATCGTTTGGAAGGTGAAGAAGGCCACAGGTCGGCTCGCGTCCGGCCGTCATTTGCCGCCGTGATTATTCAGATCATGCTTCTGGATATCGTGTTTTCCCTGGATTCGGTCATCACCGCCGTCGGCATGGCCAATCAAATCACTATTATGGTTACAGCCGTAATCCTTGCCGTGGGAGTGATGATGTTTTCAGCGGGACCGATCAGCGCTTTCGTTAATCGCCATCCGACCGTGAAAGTCCTCGCCCTCTCTTTCCTGCTGCTGATTGGGATCGCGCTGATCGGCGACGGCCTGGACATGCACATACCGAAAGGCTACATCTACTTTGCAATGGGTTTCTCTGTGTTTGTGGAAATGATTAACCTGCGCATTCGGAGATCCGCCACGCCTGTTCACCTTCGTGAGCCTTACGTCTGAGCTGTGATTGCTATCAGGCGTCAGCACAATTTGCCCATTTGTTCGCTGCACGCCTGATTGATGAGCCTTGTAGCGATTTTTAACGGCTACGTGGTTTTTTAGCCAAGTTTCGATCTATGGTTTGCTAGTCTTTGCACTCCGGCCAAGCTCGCCAAGCAGACGGCTCAGGTACTCTTCTGCTTTACTCGCTTGGTTATTTTCACAGGCGAGCACATAGGCATGCGCGAGTCCTCGGATCTTGTGAACATTCGCTCCTGTGGCAAATCGATCCACCGCCATCAGGAATGATAAATCTAAATCCAGCTTCTCGGTCCTGAACAAAAACTCTCTCCTTTCGACCGCGGCGCAGCTCGATATCGATGAACGCGGGCGCATGTAGAACTTAAGAAAGGATCACGCAAAAGGCCAATCCATTCGTTGCCCGAGAGCAACCTCATCAACGAGGAAATAGCGATTTTAGTGCCCCGGACATCTCTGAGTTGTACGACATGAGCCTCGGGTAGGCGGAAAAACCAGTGGTCAAAACTTTGTCGGACCCGTGATGCTTCTCCAAAAGTAGCCGCCGTGGCGGGACCAGTTGGCTGGCTGCATTCGCCTTCCACACGTATCCTGCTGCACCAGTGGCGAGCGCCTCTGTCCTGACATCCGCGTCATTGTCCCGCGTCAGGGAAATGGATCTCGAACCAGCAGAACCCTGCCTGATACATTGAGCAGCTTCCATTCCGTTCAGGATTGCCGTTCGAATGTCAAAGGGGACGACGTCGGGGCGCAGTTCTGCTGTTCTCTGAACTGCTTGTAATCCGTCGCACACCTCGTGGATGACCTGCCATTCTGGACGTACACACAAGAGGGAGCGGACGCCGGTTCCACACCGCCAGGTCTTCCAATACGAATGAAGCCATCTGGCCGCCTGCGTTCGTACATAGCTCATCCGTTCCGCGCGCTCTGCCCAGCGCAACTACTCATCTGCGATCACTGATGGTCTGTATTTCCATCAATTACGGTGTGTATTCTTGCGGGATAGCTGTTGAAAACAAGCCATAGCATACGTTTGGGCAGTTGTGTTCGGCGAACTCGGCTCAATGAGTGATATGGCCATCTTTAATTCCTTTGAGTCTAATTGCAGAAATCGTTTTCGTCGTAAAGGCAACCAAGTTCTGCAGATTGCATCCTCAGAAGATGTCCAACGTGGGGGTGCAAGTTACCCCGTGGCTTGTAAGTCATGCAATTCGGTTAATCAACGTCAGTTCCCGGCTGAAATCAACGTTCATTTCCCCGGCCCGGAGAACTTCGAGACGCCGACCGTGTGGGTCTTTCCGACACTGGTAGTGTGTCTGAATTGTGGCTTAACGGAATTTACTGTTTCTGGAAAGGCACTGCAATCCCTTACAAAGAGGAACTCCAAACCCGCCTCATGGTCGGACGCGCAACATGACGGCGGTTAGTCGCAACAAGGCCAAGGAAGCTCCACGCAATCGTCGAACCTTATTGTCCCTCGGCGGCTAACAAAAAGTTCACTTCAAAGAGCGGAAAACAATCAAGCCTCGCCACCGCCTAGTTTGCC
>JBLNFC010000452.1:0-3635 GCA_050263355.1 Acidobacteriota bacterium | reverse complement strand
CTCCCTACGGGTGCTCGAAGGGTGCGACCGATCAGTACATGCTCGACTATGCCCGCATGTTCGGCTTGAGAACCGTAGTGTTCCGGCACTCGTCGATCTTCGGAACGCGGCAGTTCAGCACGTTCGATCAGGGGTGGGTGGGTTGGTTCGTAAAGCAAGGCATTCTCGCCAAGAACGGTAAGGCCAAAGAGCCCTTCACCATCTCCGGAAACGGCAAACAAGTGCGCGACGTCTTGTTTGCGGACGACTTGGTAGAGGTTTACTTCAGCGCCATTCGCGAGATCGACACAGTGCGTGGGCAGGTATTCAACATCGGTGGCGGGATGTCGAATAGTCTGTCGCTACTTGAACTGTTCCAAACCCTGGAGCGCTGGCTAAATATCAAGCTCGCCTACACCGAGTTGCCCTGGCGGCAGAGTGATCAAAAAGTGTTCGTTGCCGATATAGGCAAGGCTCAGCAGCTGCTCCACTGGCAGCCCAAGGTGACGGCAGAGTTCGGTCTTCAACAGATGATTGAATGGATCCAGCAAGATGTCTGACGCAATGGCCCCAGTGGACTTCAGTATCGTGCTCCCCTCGTATCGCGAGGAGGAGAACTTGCGACTGTTGCTGCCAAGAATTCAAGCCGCCATCAAAGATGCGGACGGGTCGAACGAGATCGTGATCGTCGACACGGTTGCGCCGCTCGACAAAACGGAGCTCATTTGCAGTCAGTCTGGTGTGCGCTACGTCCGACGCGGGCCTACTAATTCCTTCGGAGACGCAGTAAGAACGGGGATCCGTGAGGCGCGCGGGCGCTGGATCGTGTTCATGGATGCCGACGGCTCACACGGTCCGGAATGGATCCCCCGTCTGTTGGCGGAGCGCCAAGCAGCGGAGGTCGTGATCGCCTCCCGCTATGTTGATGGCGGTAGCACCGAGAATCCACTCATGCTCAGAGCCATGAGTCGAGCCCTGAACGTTACCTACTCCCTGATCCTCGGGCTCAACGTACAGGACGTGTCCAACAGCTTCAAGCTCTATCGTGCGGAACTGCTCAAGGAGCTTTCGCTCACTTGCCAGAATTTCGACATTATCGAAGAGATCCTGTTCAAAATCCGACGGCGTCACCCTCAGGCCGTGATGAAGGAAATCCCGTTTCCCTTCAAGGCGCGCTTGTTCGGTCATACGAAGCGTAACCTGTTTCTATTCATGGTGACCTATCTCTGCACCATCCTGCGCTTGCGCTTCTTTGCTCGCTAGACCCCGAATCACCACCGTGTCCTGACCACCTGTCACATTCATGGCGCAAGACCAAAGTCAGCTCTCTCCTGTTCACACGGTGGTGACTCTCAGCTGCACCGCAGCGGCTCTTCTGGTGGCGAGCTTCGTCATCCGATTCACCTACCATCCAGATCTTGCCGCCATACAGAAACAAGCTGCCTCACTGCTGAATACGTCTTTGGCGATCGCAGCCCAGCCAGAACCGCTTGAGCAGGCGCTTTACATGAGCCTGTTCCCTCTCGGCCTAGTGCTACTGGCAGCCTTTTCGATGGTGTTCTGGGCGATGCTACGGCCCAAATCCCAATTCCCGAATCGGATGGAACTCGTGCCAGGTTGGATACTCGGTGGCGGCACGCTGGTGGCGTTCTATCTGGTCAGCAAAGCCGGAGAGCACCTGTACCTGCGATCGACCCTGCTGGTCAGGCATCCCACGCTGCACTTCCTCGTCTTCTTGCCCTTGGCAGCGTGGGTATACCACCGCGGCAGAGCGCGCGTTCTGGAACGAGCCTTCAAGCGCTCACGGCTGGTTTTGCTCGGGATTATCTGTCTTGTAGTATTTGCGGACTCGTTTCTATCCGCGAACAACTTGCCCCAGCCATACCATCTCAATCCGGTAGTCTATCCCTTGGCTCTGGTGCTGAATGGGGAACCAATCGGCGGTGATGCGCTGTCACTCTATGGTTTTTTTCCGGTCTACGTAGCGCCGCTGGTGACGCTATTGGGCGGCAGCATCACCGCGGTGGGGGCAGTGTTCGGGCTGCTTATCGTTGCCATGTTCGTGGCGACGATCGGTGTGGCGAGCCTTATTATCGTCAACCCGTTTCTCAAGATCTGCGTCAGCTGCTCGGTTCCGTATTTATGTTATCTCTGCTATTGTCCTCACGCCGATCCATACTTTCAGTATGTGCCAGTTCGGATGTTGTTCCCCGCCCTGATGCTCATCGCGTTGGCCTGGGAGAGCCGTAAGCGCCGGTATCAACGTAGGGCGTTTGCACTTGCCGCAGCATTTGCCACAACTGGCCTGTTTTGGAATCTGGATAGCGGCTTAGCCTGCGTTTTGAGCCTAGGTGGCTATGGCGCTATTCGTCTTTGCACAACATGGCGAGCGAGTGGCAATTCGAGCAAGCTCGCCGTGGTGCTTGCGACCAAGCACTATGTCCTGCCCGGTCTGGTCGGCGTCGCGGGCGCGAGCGCGTTATTCCTATTCTTGGGTCGGGTCCAAGTTCACTCATGGCCCGAATTCTTTCGGGCCATGGCAGCGACTCGACGCATCGCCTATTTCGGCTACTCGTTTATGCCGCTCCCCGACGGTTTGGCTCCGTGGCATGCAGTGGTTCTCCTGGCGGGCGGCTGCTGTCTGTACGCACTGCGGGTGTTCTTGAGCCATCGAGAAGGGCTAGCCGCATTTCATGTTGCGGTCGGCGTGATGTTCCTGGCCGTGCTCGTGTACCACATCGGGCGCAGTCACGTCGCCACTCTGTTCGGCCCACTCTGGTTGGCTCCATTGGCCGTCGGATTACTTCTGGATCGACTCGATGAATCGCTGAGCCGCGCGAGCGTGTTCGACTTCGGTCGCGTGATCCACCTACTGCTACTGTCCTACATGATTTCGAGCCCGATCATCCTGTTGAGCGATCTGGACGTGTTCTGGAATGCTGCCAAGTCGAGAATGGCGGCATTGATGCGCGATCGCGCATCAGGCACGACTCTTGATGTTGAGGCGGCATTCATCAAGAAGCACTCGCCTTCTGGTTCAAGGATCATGATTTTCGCGACAAACCGAGAAGGTGTGCTCTTTTTGGCTTCAGAGCGAAGACCTGCAATTCGGATCTCGTCGTCAACAGATTTGATATTTCGTGCGGAGCATGAGCGTATCATGCGCTTCCTGCGCACTAACGTGGATACGCCGGTGTTCGTGGGCACCACCGAATCCCCCTCCTATAGCCCCGAAATCACCGCCGCGTTGGCCAACCTCTATCATGTCGCGGAGACGGGGCCTCGTCTCAACCTTCTCGTCCGTAATGCCAAAGACTAGGGGGAATTCTCTTGGTCGAAAAGAACATGTTTGCCTCTTGCGGCACTGGCCTGGTCATCGCATTCTCTCACCAGCCTCGAATTGTGCTCAGTGCAAGGAAAGAAGGTCATCAGGATGCCTGTCCTCGTCCCAACACGCATGAGTGCATCGTCCATGCTAAAAATAGCGGGGTTAGGCTTTCTCCTAACCGTCGGTGTCCTGTTAACGCTCCTGGGGTTCAAGGGCTTGCTTCCGGATCGCCTCTTGGTTCGGGAATTGGTCGTGCATCTCGACGACTACGCTGGCCAGAAGCACGACGGATTCCGGAAAAAGGACTTCGGTGATCCCGCCGCGTATC
>JBLNFC010000451.1:0-4994 GCA_050263355.1 Acidobacteriota bacterium | reverse complement strand
CTTCGCGTGGATCATGGCGGGCTGATACTCGAAGATCTCGGCGCCAGCCTTGAGCAGTTTGCCGTAGGCATGCCGACTGGAACTGCGCGTAAGCAGATGATCGCTGCGCTTGCCCGGTACGAGTAATCGAACCTCGACTCCGCGGTCGCGAACGGCACGGACCAACTCGTCGATCATACTGCGATCGGGAAGGAAGTACGGAGTGGTGACATGTATGGACTTCTTAGCGGAAGCCAGTAGCAGCTGAAACAGCATTCGCGCCCGGGTCGAGCCTCCAGCCGAAGGCGTACTGTTGATAACCAGCGCCTCGCCCGAGGAAGGGCACTCCTCGGGAGTTGGGAAGTAATCGGGTCCGGTAAGCACCTCGCCACTGCTCTCGAGCCAATTCTCTGCGAACGTGGCTTGCAGGTTTGCAACCGCGCCACCTTCTACTCGAACCATGGTATCTCGCCACCGGGGCTTGCCCTTATGGCCGCGATACCAGTGGTCGGCTACACCTGCTCCTCCGATGAATGCGATTCGTCCATCGACGACGAGCAATTCGCGGTGGGTACGATGGTTGTACCGGGGGAGCTTGTTCCAACTCGCGTCGTTGTACCACGCCAGATTTCCCCCAGCATCTTTGAATTTCTTAAAATACCGTGTGGTGGTGCTGGCGCTTCCCAAGGCATCGAGCACGACGTTCACCTTCACTCCAGCCCGTGCACGCTCGGTCAAAGCGTCGACATAGCGCTGCGCGATGGCTCCGCGTTGGAAGATGTAAGCTTCCAGATTTACACTGCACTTTGCTGCGGCGATCGTTCGTAGCTCTTCTTCGTAGAACTCAGGACCGTTCGTTAGGACCCTGAGCTCGAGGTCGTGGTGAACCTTAGAGTCGGTGAGTGCCTCGAGGGTATGAACGAACGACTCCGAGGAATTGTCTTCCGCATTGGTCACAGAGATCTTGTATCGAAGGCCGGGCCCGAATAACCCCACGAAAATCACCAGCGCTGCCGCGCCAATAGCTAGATAGGCGAATACGATGAAAGTGGTGGAGACTGTTACTTCGGCCAGTGTCATTGCATCCATTCGCACGCCCCCGCGCCCGAACTGGGTCGGATCTTAGATGCTCGTTTCAGCGTATGCGGCAATGCTGTCCAAAAGACCACCTCGCCTGGAACTCTGAACGCGCGCTACTGACAACCTCTAGTGCAAACGGCGTGCTCACAGGCTGCGTTGCCAAGGCTCACATGAATTGCTACATTGCTGAGTTGCTCAGGGTTTCCTATGTCGCTGGTCGTAAAGCTCGAAGATGATTTAGGGGAGCAGACCGATTGGGTGATGCTGCACGGGGTTCTACCCTCCCGCGAGGAGCGCAATTTTCCCTGCCTGCGCGGCATCGACGTACACGGTAAAACCCTTTTCAATCATTTGCAGATGGAGAGCTTTCTGGAAGAGTGGGACCGCGTCCGGGATCGGGCCCGCGATGATTCCCAAGTCGAAGCCTGGCAGAAGGTCAAAGACATGGGCGAGAAGTGCCGTGCGGACCGCGATCTATATCTTCGTTTTGTGGGAAATTAGCCTTACTACTTTGACAACATCGCCAATGATTCGCGGAACATCACTTCAAACGACACGGCTTTACCATTTCGCGACACACTTGTAAGAGCCCGCTCCGCTGCAGCACGCTGATATCCCAGATTCATCAATGCTGAAAGTACGTCCTCTTCTACTTCTACCGGGGTGATAGAGGGCAGCGTTGCTGGTTCGCCGAACGCCTCCCTTGGCAATTTGTCGCGTAACTCGAGTACCATGCGCTCGGCCGTCTTCCTCCCTATCCCCGGAATGCGTGTGAGTTTGGCTACATCATTGCCGCGGATCGCGCCCACCATTTCGTCGGCTGGCATCCCGCTGAGGATGGTGATGGCAAGCTTGGGGCCGATACCACTTACGCTGATCAGCTTCTCAAAAATCTGCTTTTCTGATTGCCGCAAGAAGCCGTAGAGAGCAAGCGCGTCTTCCCGCACATGGGTGTGGATGTGCAATGCCACCTCTCCACCTGGCGCTGGAAGATCAGAAAAAGTTGGCACACTGATGGTGACGTCGTAACCCACGCCTGCAGCCTCAACGATGGCTTGATTAGGATGCTTAGACAGCAACCGTCCGCGTATATGGGCAATCATGCTGTGCTAATTGTAGCCGCTAAGAGGATGGCCACTTGAGATGGTTTACTGCATGCCCTCGCGTACTTGGCACGCTGACCATCTTCAGAACAACGTGGTTTGCCGTCGGTTGGGGGTAATCCCAAAATGTTCATAGGCCAGTTGCGTGGCCACACGCCCGCGCGGCGTGCGGTTCAGGAAACCAATCTGGATCAGGAACGGTTCGTAAATCTCTTCGATAGCATCGGATTCTTCCGCCAATGCTGCAGCCAGTGTGCTAACTCCGACCGGGCCGCCCTGATACTTCTCGATAATGGTCAGCAGCAACTTGCGATCGATCTCGTCGAATCCGTGGCGATCAACTTCCAACATCTGCAGCGCCGCCTGCGCAGTGGGCAAGTCGATGTCGCCTCCACTTCTGACCTGAGCATAATCACGTACCCGTCGAAGCAGGCGGTTGGCAATACGAGGTGTCCCACGCGAACGACTGGCGATTTCGAGGGCACCCGCTTCATCAATTTTGACCCCCAGGATCTCAGCCGAGCGCTCAATGATGAATTGAAGATCTTTGGGCTCGTAGAACTCCAGGCGGAGAACGATTCCGAAACGAGAGCGGAGTGGGGCGGACAATAACCCGGCGCGCGTGGTTGCGCCCACGAAAGTGAACGGCTTAACGTCCATCGTGTGAGTGCGCGCGGAAGGACCCTGCCCAATGATGATGTCCAGCTTGTAGTCTTCGAGCGCGGAGTAAAGGATTTCCTCCAGCGCTGGTTGCAGCCTGTGGACTTCGTCGATGAACAGCACCTGCTTGTCCCGGAGGTTTGTGAGGACCGCCGTCAGATCGCCTTTGATCTGCAGTGTGGGTCCAGAGGTCTGCTGGAACGCAGCCTGCATCTCGTTCGCAATGATGGTTGCCAGCGTGGTTTTGCCCAGGCCCGGCGGCCCGTAGAGCAGCACGTGATCGAGCGCCTCTCCGCGCGCGCGCGCCGCCTCAATAGCAACGTGCAAGTTTTCTTTTACTTTGGTCTGCCCGATGAATTCAGCCAGGCGCCGCGGGCGTAACTTGAGTTCGAAGGAGGAATCGTCTTCCACAGCGGCAGCCGAGACAATCCGTTCCTTCAAATCCGTGTTTTGCTTCAGTGCGCCCATTGGCCGGATACTACCACGAACAATCATGCTGGCTGCATGTCTCGTTTAATCCCGACGGTTAGCTGAAATACCAGCCACCGTTCACGTTAATGGTTTGTCCAGTGATGTAGCCATTCGCACATAGCATGACAGCGACCGACGCGACTTCGTCCACCAGTCCGAAGCGGCCGACAGGAATCAAGTTCGGATTAGCACGCGGGTTGGATGTCACCATCTCAGTCTCAATCAGAGCCGGGGCAACTGCATTCACGGTGATGCCTTCTTTCGCCAGCAAGCCGGCATAGGAATGAGTCAGTCCCAGCATGCCGGCTTTCGACGCTGCGTAATGGGGTCCAACCACTCCGCCAGTTTGAGCCGCAACGGACGAGACATTAAGGATCCTGCCCCACCGCGCTTTGCGCATAGCTGGCAGGACCGCTTGGGTTGCTACGAAAGTCGATTTCAGGTTTGTGGCGATAGTCTCGTCCCAATCGGATTCCGTGATCTGATCGAGATTTCGCTGCCGGCCGATGGCGGCGTTGTTCACCAGGATGGTAATCGTTCCGAGTTCTTCCTGAGCGCGAATGACCATCTCGCGGATTGCGGCGGGTTGCGCGACGTCCGCCTGGAGGGCGATCGCGCGAGAACCACAGTTCCGGATCTGAGCACAAACGGCCTCCGCATCCTGAGACCGTTCGCGATAGTTCACCGCGACGTCTACTCCGGATTTCGCAAGAGCGATAGCGATCCCGGCGCCAATGCCGCGACTGGCTCCCGTCACCAAAGCAATCTTTCCGTGCAGGTTGTCCATAGAAGATGGCTGGGACCACTTCCGGGAGAATGACTATGCCTGTCACATTCTAAGCCTGTGTTTTTCAGCAGGCCGATCCACCACGACGAACCCACAGGCAACATGCAGGGCAGATCCATGCTTCCGCGGCGGTGCCGAGCGATTCTGACCAAGGCTTTCGCCTGATAAAGCAGCGGCGGTTCTCCCTGAGGCATCGGCAATGCGGTATCGCAGGCGGTACTTCCCAACCGTGAGATGAAGGTCGCCGACGGCCTGCTTCATGATATAATCAGGACAGCTTCCAGACTACTTAAGTCATTGATTTAGCGCCGCTTATGCGAGCGCCGCTTTTCGAAAAGGCCTGTGCAAAGAGGGCGGCTCGAGCGATGTTTCACTGCAATTGTGGAGCACAGTGATCAGTTCCCAGTAACGAGATAACTATGGCAGACGAACAGAACCCACAACTTCCATTGCCACCTGGCGAGGGCGGCAGGCCGGGCGCTGCTAATATTCAGCCAATCAACATTGAAGAGGAGATGCGGCGATCGTATCTCGACTATTCGATGTCGGTGATCATTGGCCGGGCGCTGCCCGACGTCCGCGACGGCCTGAAGCCAGTGCACCGTCGTCTCCTATACCACATGTATGACATGGGCTTGCTGCACAATCGCAAGCAGGTGAAATGCGCCAAGGTGGTCGGCGAGTGCATGGGTCGCTTTCATCCGCATGGCGACGCCGCTCTTTACGACGCTCTCGTCCGGATGGCGCAGCCTTTCTCGTTGCGCTATCCGTTGGTGGACGGGCAGGGAAATTTTGGGTCGGTAGATGGCGATCCTCCGGCAGCCATGCGGTATACCGAGTGTCGGCTGGCTCACATTGCCGAAGATCTTGTTATCGACATTGATAAGGACACGGTCGACTTCGTTCCCAACTAC
>JBLNFC010000450.1:0-7318 GCA_050263355.1 Acidobacteriota bacterium | reverse complement strand
AAGCTGGCAGCAAATCCGGAGGACTCGGCCTTGATCTGATACGTTCCTGGAGGGAGATCATTAAAAACAAACAGCCCGGCCTTGCTGCTGGTCGTGCTTCGGGTCGCCCCGGTAGCAAGGTTGCGCGCGGAAATCTGCGCACCTGAGACGACGGCTCCTTGCGGATCCGTTATGTCGCCGTTGAGAACAGCTGTTCCCAGTTCTTGCGCGTTGCTGGTGAGCGTCCAGAACAACACACAGGAAACCACCAATATTTTTGCGTTCACTGACTTCCCCCACAGATGAAGAGCTTCGCATCGCCTGACGGACGCGGATTTATGCCAGCTTCCGGTCGATTCAGAGTTGCGCAGAAATCTATTGTCTTGAGAGTAACGCGACAATAGTGGAAAATGACTAGACACGCCTCTGGAGCCAGTGAGTTCTGCGGCTCCCGCAATCAGGACATCGGCTACACCTTGGTAACGTGAGTAACCCTTCTCGCGCTTGCGCCTGAAGCGGCTTTAGGTTTTGATAACCATACGTTTGTCCCGAATCAGTGTGTCTGGAGGGGGACGCAGCCGCAAGTGGGCATAGACGCAAAATGGGAATTGGCGATTTTAGCCACCGTGCACGGCTTCTATCAGAAGCTTCTGCGCGACTATTTCGCGGGAGAGATGCCAATCCCTGCAGGGCTGGATACGCACGAACTGGCCAACCGAAACCAGGAATCGGAGCGGACTCTGGAGAGCATGCAGCGCTGGCTGCAGTTGCTCGACATGGCGATCACTCCTGCCATGGTGCGCTGCGCCTTAACCGCCGAAGCTGATCCCGAGATGGCCGAAGGCCTGCTTCGATACTATGCGCGGAAACCCGAACCGAGCGAACTGGACCGCGATAAAACTGACCTTATCGCGACCTTTCTATACCGAAATCCTCGCGTACCGGGACAATGGGAGCGGCGTGGGTATGCCCTTGATGGGATTCTTCCCATTCCTCCTTTTGAAATCGCTTTGACTGAAATCCTGTCCGACGGTGAGGTACCGCCGCTCTCGGGTGAAGAAATGCAGTGCCTCGCGGATCTGGACATTCTGCGCGCAAAGGCGGAAATATTTCGCGATTTTGGAGCGTTCCTGGATTCAGGCCTGACGCAGAATATTCGCGAATTGAAGCGCGCCCTTGGCTTCTCCTTCTACCATCCAACCGTGCTTGCCAATCTGGCTCCGTTGAATGTTGCAGTAGGCAAAAAGATCGACACGCTATTTCGGGCCGCAAGTTTCGAGATCAAGAAGTTCGCGGAATCCGTGGAAGAACGAGGGGGGAACATCGTTGGCCAAGTCGATGGCGTGGATGTAACAGTCGACCTGGTGGCCGCGATGAACGAAGACGAGATTCTAAACACCGACTACGGTATCTCGGTCGAGCGCTTCCGGCGTGTAGTGAAGTTGAAGAAGTCCCTTGAAGGGCAGCCCAAGGTGCGGGCGGCGGCCGCAGGGGTCGAATCAGGTCCTGCTCCATTCGTCCATGGCAAGCTGGCGGCTGCCGTATCCGGCAAACCGGCGCGAGCGCCACAAGGGCGGTCAAAACCTGCAATTCCGCCCACTTCCGATCCCCGTCTCATCACTTTGGAAGAAACAAAGCTGCGCAGCGTAGAAGAGTCCATCCGCGCATTCGTTCGTGCCGCTAACTCGAAATTGCGTGAGATCGTCCCCATGACTTCCTTCAACCTTATCTTGACGGCCGCCGAGGCCGATGCCTTTTGCGCAGACTACCTGGAAGAAGATAGTTTTCGAGCGGATCACGCCCGCATATTGGTGCGTATGGTCGCCATTGTTGCCCGCATGAGTACTGAAACGGAAGAATTAAAGCGCAAGCGGCGAACTCCCATGGCCCCGCCGCATCGCGACTCGTTGATGTTGCTGTTAGCGGCGGCGCGAACCGCCAAGGAGAATGCGGATCTCGTCCTCGATATGGCTGGGCAAAGAGGATTGACCGAGAAGGTGATTACGCTGAACGCTTCCCTTCAAAAACTGCGTGAACGTGCCGAGCTCGCGGAGAAGGCTATAGGTGAAACTGCCGATTGATTGCCTGATCGGCAAGTCCGCTCCTGCACTGGACTACACAAACCTGTTTTGGCTCTGTTGAATTACCTGTCGCCTCTTTTCGGTCGTACTATCGAGCGTACGGGCAGACATACTAGCAGTGCTTTTGCGTATGAGGTTGATTGACGGAGTGCGCCCTTCATTCGGGGATACGAAGGCAAATTTCAACTAAGGTGGGTTTTACCTGGCAGAAACTCGGGTGCGCAGGAGTGTGGGCATTCCATGCCGCGGCCTCGTTTCCACCACCCTTCCCGGGCGGGGGACTCTCTCCTTGAGGCATTTACGCTGTCTCTGCGCACCCGAAGGTGAGATATGAGTTTGCGCTTACTGTCCGAGAGTTATCTGTGACCGGCGGCACACAACCCTGTGACGAGTTGACCAGTACCTGCAGTAACGGCTGGCTTGGTCATCCCGCGAGAGACGTTATATTCTCGGGACGTGCTGCGCGTTCGCCAACCGGTCCGTTCACCTACAGCGGGGCTCTTTCTGGGTCTGATCATCACGCTGGTGGCGGTGGTCGCATATTCTGCGTACATCACCGTGCAAATCCGCGGTCTCAGAAAACTGCAAAATGAGCTTGCCGATCGCAACCGGAAAGACTCCCTCCAACTGTTACGAATCCAGAACGACTTGAACTCTCTCGCGATCGCCATGCGAGATATGCTGGACAATGATGAGCCGTATCCGCTTACGGCGTGGTCAGCACAATTCCAGCGCCTTCGCGCCGATTTGGACGACGCTCTAAAGCGCGAGGAGCAACTCGCAGTAGGCCGCCGAACTCCAGAGCAGAGGGAATATCTGGGAAAGTCGCTGGCGCAATTCTGGGACGCCGTCGACCGCACATTCGCTTTCGCGCAGGCCGGCAAAGAGCAGCAGGCGCGGGAAGAGATTCGGGTTTCGTTGCAATCGCGGGAGGCGGCCCTCAGTAACGCCGTCGCACGATTGCTGGTACAGAACAATGAAAGCGAAGAACAAGCGGCGCAAAGGATTGCCCAGATCTATGACAGAGTTCAGCGGCAAGTCTACTGGTTTCTCGCTGCCATACTGGCGGCAATCCTTCTCACCAGTTTGTATGTTATACGGTCGAACCGCTTGCTGTTCGCCCGTCTGGGCGCACTGTCCGAGCAGCGCAGCGAGCTAGCCCAGAAACTCATTTCCACCCAGGAATCAACACTGCGTTACATCTCGCGAGAACTACATGATGAGTTTGGACAGATTCTCACGGCTATCGGTTCCATGCTCAGCCGTGCGGGCAAACATGCTCCCGAAGGTTCGACTCTGCGGGACGATATCAAAGAGGTGGCAGCGATCACACAGACCGCTCTCGAAAGTGTTCGCAGTCTCTCACAAGGCTTGCATCCCGTCATGCTCGACGAGTCGGGACTCGAGAGCACGATCGACTGGTACCTTCCTGTAGTGGAAAGGCAGACCGGAGTTGAAATATGCTATGAAAAATCAGGCACCTCTTTCCCGGTCGATGGGGGTCAGGGAGTCCACGTTTACCGCGTATTGCAGGAGGCCTTGAACAACCTTGCGCGGCACTCGGGAGCCCGCAAAGCTTGGGTCAGGCTCCGCTTCGCGGAAAACGTGCTGGAACTGGAAGTAGAGGACCATGGTTCGGGTTTCATGCCACAAGCCGCGCGACAAGGGATCGGCTTAGTCGCGATGCGAGAACGGGCAGAATTACTTGGCGGCACAATTGAATTCTCCGAGCCCGCTCAGGGAGGAACCCTGGTTCGGCTGAGAGTACCTGTAGACAAGTCGGATTTACATGCCCAATAAAATCTCCGTCTTACTAGTAGACGATCACACCCTGGTGCGGCTCGGTTTTCGACGCCTTCTGGAAGATGCTCCTGATGTGCGCGTAGTTGGAGAGGCGAAGGACGGAGAGGAAGCTATCCGTTTGGCGCAGGAACTTCGTCCCCGAGTGATCGTCATGGACTGCGCTCTGCCTGGAGTTAGCGGCTTAGTCGCCACCAGAAAAATCCTGGAGAAGCTGCCCGAGACGGGTGTCCTGATGCTGAGCATGCACTCTGAAGACACACTGGTGAAACAGGCCATGCAAGCGGGCGCTCGCGGTTACATTTTGAAAAGTGCAGTCGATCTTGAACTCGTGACCGCTGTGCGCAATGTTGCGGCAGGACAGAGTGTTCTCGACCCGCAACTGGTCCGTCCCGAGGCACTCCGAGGCGAGCGCGACTATGGCTTGACAGCGCGCGAACTGGAGATTCTCCAGTTGATCGTGGATGGAAAATCGAACAAGGAGATAGCGGCGCAACTGGATCTCAGCGCCAATACCGTCGCCGTCCACCGCGCCAATATTATGGATGCCCTCGGCATCCACAAGACTGCCGAGCTCGTGGTCTACGCAATCCGCAACGGGCTGGTGAACATCCCGTGAATCGCAGGTCATTCTTGCTCGGCCTGGGGGGAATCGCCGGCGCCTCGTTGCTTCCACCTGATCTCGGGGCCGCTAATCAGTCGTCCCCTGGTTTCCAGTTTGTTGACGTGACGAGCGCTTCAAACCTTCGGTTTCGACATAACAGCGGCGCTTATGGGGGCAAGCTGTTGCCGGAAACACTCGGTTCAGGCTGCGCTTTTCTGGATTATGACGCCGACGGCTGGCAAGACATCTTGCTCGTTAATGGAATGGATTGGCCGGGACACAAGAAGCAACGATCTACGCTGCACCTCTATCGAAACAATCGCGACGGGACATTCACCGACATAACGCACAAGTCTGGGCTCGACATTGAGATGTATGGAATGGGCGTCGCCGTCGGCGATTACAACAACGACGGCTTCCCCGACATTCTCGTCACCTGCGTGGGCCAGAATCGCCTGTTCAAAAACACGGGCACCGGAACGTTCATTGACGCCACGAAGACGAGCGGTTTGCAAGGTCGCCAGGCGCTCAGCACGTCCGCCTTATGGTTTGACTATGATCGCGATGGGCTGCTGGACCTGTTTGTGTGTAATTACGTGAAATGGTCTCCTGACCACGATGTGTTCTGTAGCCTCGATGGCAAGCACAAGTCTTACTGCACGCCGGAAGCCTATCGCGGCGAAACTTGCTGGTTATTTCACAACCGAGGCGATGGCACTTTTGAAGACGTGACTGCCAGCAGCGGGATTTTTGACAGCAGCTCGAAATCGCTAGGAGTAGCGCTGATTGATCACGATCAGGACGGCTGGCCCGATCTGCTGGTCACGAATGACACGCAGCCCAACAAGCTCTATCGCAATAACCACAACGGCACGTTCAAGGACGTCGCGGTCGAGACCGGCATTGCGTTCAGCACCGAGGGTAAAGCTCGAGCCGGTATGGGGGTTGATGTCGGAGATTTCGAAAACTCCGGTCGGACTGGTGTCGTCATCACGAACTTCGATAATGAGATGATCGGACTCTATCGCGTGTCGAACAACGGCTCATACGAGGACATGGCAACTCAGGCGGGTGTTGGATTGCCGTCGAAGACAACCCTGGGCTTTGGATGTGTTCTGGCCGACCTCAATCTGGATGGGGCTTTGGACCTGATTGCGGCCAACGGCCATATAGATGAGACGGTGCGAAACATACGGGGAAATGTCGGTTACGCGCAGCCACCACAGGTCTTCCTGAACAACGGAAGCGCGCGGTTTTCCGATGTGAGTTCGGAGATTGGTCAAGCATTCCGCGACCCCAAAGTGGCGCGCGGCCTGGCCTACGGTGACTTCGACCGGGATGGCGACGTGGACATCTTGCTGACCACGAATAGCGGGCCCGCGTATCTCTACCGGAACGATCAGCTCGGCGGAAATCGAAGCATCCGTTTCAAGCTACGAGGCACGCAATCGAATCGAGATGCGATTGGAGCACGTCTTCGCATTGAGGCGGGTGGACTTTCCCAGATCCGCATGGTGAAGAGCGGGTCCAGCTATCTTTCGCAATCCGAGCTACCGATTACATTCGGCTTGGGGAAGGCAGATAAGATCGAGCGAGTGGTTATCCAGTGGCCCAATGGCCGGAGCGAAGAGTACAAGAATCTTAGTGCAGGCCGCGAGTACAGCTGCATTGAAAGCAAAGGAATCACCGCCACAAGCTTCAAGGCAAGTTTCTAGTTGTTTTTCACTATTGTGCGAGTCCCCGTCGCTGGTTAGATTGACCGCAGATTAGTCCTCCAGCTGCGTACGCAACCGCGCTAGACGGACCCCACGACGCGAGTTCAACTGCCCGGTGCAACCGGTGGAGATTGGCCCGAGCTGATCTGAGTTGTACCGGCAGTTACTTGCGAACCCCGCCAGAATTCTGAACAACGTTCGATATTTTTGCCGAGCAACCCTGAATAGTATCGGTTATTCTAAGCAACTAATGAGGTTTTAGGCCCTTCGAGCATTGCCTCTGCTGCTTCTTTCTGAAAAAATAGAGATTCCCATGTCACAAGTTGGCAGCTTTGCCCTGTTAATTGCGCTGGCCCTGAGCGTCTATTCGTTTCTTGCCGGGATTTTCGCGCTGATCCGCCGAGGTCCTCAATCGGAGCGGCTCGGAGAGACCGCGCGCCGCGCAGGTATCGCCACGTTTGCCGCCGTTTTGCTGGCGTCGATGGTTCTGGTCATGGCTGCCTTTCGCGATGATTTTTCCATCGCTTACATTTTTCATCACAGCAATCATGATCTGCCTGGCCCTTATAAGTTCGCCACCTTGTGGTCAGGGCAGGAGGGTTCCCTTCTCTTCTGGTCGCTGCTGCTGGCGGCGTATGGGTTCGTGTTGCGATTGCGGCACAAAACCGATCAGCGTCTATTTGCCTACGCTTCGGTAGTCATCGCCGCCGTGCAGATTTTCTTTCTGTTGCTCCTGAACTTCGCGGCGCACCCGTTCGCCGTCATGCAAGGCGAACTGCCGCCAGATGGGAACGGTCTTAATCCCCTGCTGCAATATCCGGAGATGGTGATCCATCCGCCGATGTTGTATCTGGGCTACGTCGGCTTCACCATTCCCTTTGCTTTTGCGTTCGGGGCCTTGATCATGCGCTACCCCGGCGAGAAGTGGATTCACATCACGCGCCGTTGGACGATGGTCACGTGGGGATTTCTGACGGTTGGCATCTTCCTGGGAGCGCACTGGGCTTATTCGGTGCTGGGCTGGGGCGGCTATTGGGGATGGGATCCGGTCGAAAATGCCTCGCTCATGCCATGGCTCACCGGAACCGCTTTCCTGCACTCCGTCATGATGCAGGAGAAGCGCGGCATGTTGAAGATAT
>JBLNFC010000449.1:0-4045 GCA_050263355.1 Acidobacteriota bacterium | reverse complement strand
AAGCATGCCCGAGATGTACAGCGAAGAAGCAACGAATGCGACCTTTTCTTTGCCTTTTGGGGCAGCCCAGATCATTACCGCCAGCGCCGCGAATACCACAATCGGAATCAGAATTCCAACTGGATGGGCGCGGTAGTTGTTCATCACCGCAGGCCGAACGAAATAGGTTGCAACCAGGCTGCAGATGGTGAGAAAGAAAAGAATGGGCCAGGTGAGCACGGCGATGCCACGTGCGCGCAGATAAAGCGCGCCCTCTGACTTAATCGCGATATACAAGGCTCCGTGACAAGTTAGAGAAGATAACGCCACCAAACCCGCGAGTACCGTGTACCAATCAAGAATTCCCGGATGAGGCCCAAGGTGCCAGCCGGTCCAGAGGGGTTCAAAGAAATAGCCCTCCGCGTTCAGGGGAACGCCACGGATGACGTTACCCAGGGCAGCGCCGAAGAAAATCGCGAGCAATGCACTCGACAGAAAAAAGACGGCATCGAAAAAGTCTTTCCACACTGGCGCGGGAACGTGCAAACGAAACTCTATGCCGATGGCGCGCAGCATAAGCAGCCACAAGACCATCATTAATGGCAGGTAGAACCCGCTAAAGCTGGAGGCATACAGCTGGGGAAATGCAAAGTAAAGGGTGCCACCGGCTGCGAGCAACCAGACCTCGTTGCCATCCCAGACGGGGCCGATCGCCTTCAACACCGCGCGCCGCTCCTGATCTTTTTTAGCAGCGACGAGATAGATAATTCCTGCGCCTATGTCGAAGCCATCGAGCACGACGTAGACGGTTAGCATCACCGCGACGATTATGAACCAGAGTGTCTCCATGCAATCCTCAGACGTGGGCAGCGAGAGCCGACTCAGCCGGCCCGTGCTCGACCTCACGCCGCACCAGGAAAATGAACAGAAGACCAAGAACTGTGTACATGCCCATGAAGCCGATCAACGTGAACAGCCCATTTCCAGCGGATACCTGCTTGGAATAACCATCGGCTGTGCGCAGCAGACCATAGACGAGCCAGGGTTGCCGGCCGACCTCTGCAGTGATCCATCCAGCCGTATTAGCAATATAAGGAAAGGGCAAGCTTAGCAACAAAATCCATAGCATCCAGCGAGCCTCAAACAGCTTCCCGCTCCATAGTAAAAGAGACGCCAAGATTGCAATTGCAATGAAGATCGTGCCCAGTCCCACCATGATGTGATAGCAGTAATAGAGCAGCGGAACATTGGAAGGCCAGACGTCTTGTGGGAAGGCGTCCAATCCACGGACGTGTGCATCCCAGCGCCGATAACTTAGAAAGCTGAGCATCCTGGGAAGCAATATTGGATTATCGATCTGCCTGTTCTCCATGTCGGGTTGGCCGATGAGGACCAAAGGCGCGCCAGGCTGGCTCTGAAACAATGCTTCCATTCCAGCCAGGGTAGCGGGTTGATACTCGGCCACCATCTTTCCCTGCCGGTCACCGGTTGGGAACAACTGCAACACCGAGAAGATTAACCCCGCTATGACACCGGTTTTGACGAATACTCGCCCATGCTCGACGTTCTGCTTAGAGAGCAGATAAAAGGCACCAATCGAGGCCATCACGAACGATCCTGTAATCACGGCACCGCTCATGTTGTGAGCATATTGCCACCACGCCCACGGATTCAACATCAAGTGCCAAAAGCTTGAAAGTTGAAAAGATCCATCTGGCATACGCGAATAGCCGACCGGATACTGCATCCATGCATCGGTGGCGATAATGAAGAAGCCGGAGAGCCAGGAACCAGCACACACCGCGACAGCTGACCACCAATGGGCTTTAGGGCTGAGGCGCTTCTCCCCGTACAGGAAGAGGCCGAGGAAAGCCGATTCCAAGAAAAATGCAAACATCCCTTCCATAGCCAGGGTTTGCCCAATCACGCCGCCGGCGGCCTTAGAAAAATGCGACCAGTTGGTTCCAAACTGAAATTCCAGCGGTATGCCGGTCACAACTCCGATGACGAAGTTAATGCCGAAAATGCGCGCCCAGAAACGTGCGGCTTCGTTGTACACCCGGTCATTGTTGCGCAATCCCACAGTTTTCAACCAGACGATCAGTGGGGCAAGGCCCATTGTTAATTGCGGGAATAGGTAATGAAAGGTGACGGTGAAGGCAAAATGCAGGCGATGAACAAGCAGTGCGCTATCCATATTGATCCAAGAACAACCTTCGGGTGAGCCCATTATTCCGGATACTCGAAGGACCGGATGTGATCTAAATCACACTGGCCAACAACTTAGGGCGCTAGCGAGTGTTTTTTCGACTGCGTCTCTCGAACTCAGAACGGCGGATCTCGCGCCGTCGTCCCGCATCCTCGTAGCGTCGCTTCTGCTCATCGCTTTCAGGAACGACCGGGGGAACAATCTGGTGCTTTCCTTGATTATCGACAGCCACAAAGGTCAGGTAGGCGGAACTCACATGATGCGAGCTGTCTTCCAGATAATTCTCGACCCAGACTTTAACGCCTACTTCCATGGAGGTTCGAAATACACGATTCACGGAGGAACGCAGTATGACCAAGTCCCCCACGCGTACCGGGAATAAGAAGTCGAGGTGATCAATGGCGGCGGTCACGACGTACTGTCGGGAATGGCGGTGAGCGGCCAGAGCCCCGGCAAGATCAATCCAGTGCATGAGGCGTCCGCCCAGAAGGGCGCCTAAGGGGTTGGCGTCGTTAGGAAGAACGATTTCGGCCATTTCCGATTGAGAATCTCGCACGGGACGTGGAAGGACAAGCAGATCGGAATCACTCACTGGGTTGTTCGCTCTCTGAACTGCTGGCCAGATTTTTTCCGGACAGGTGGGACTCGACAAAGCATTCCGCCATTCTTTGAATGCGAAGATCGTGGTGGGAACTTATCCACATCGCGGTGGTAATGTCGTATTCCAAGGTTCCATGAGTAGCGGGCCGATGATCGCGCTCGCACGAGTACAACACCAGTACGCGACGCTCGCCAGTCCTAGTCACCCGGAAGCGAACCGAATCCCAAGCACGTTCGGCCGGACGCCGCGAACAAGAGCTGGCGTAACCTAGATTACAGCCGCTCTCGAGGGTTGAGAGTTCCGGCACGGCGCCCTCATGACCAGGAGCGGTGCAGTATCCGGTCCACCCGGCTCCGAGGGGCAATCGCGCGGGGTGGGGCCACGAGCCGTTCTCAAACTTATGCTGCGGCATGAAAAACGGGCACGCCACGAGTAAACTCCAGTTGTGGGCTGACGGCTCATTGTAATCACATAGCAGCTTGACGCCAACATACTTTTATCGAGATAAACAAGTAAGTCATGCGGGCGTAAGTTTCGGCTCCAGTGGCGATATGTTGGCTCGTTGTTGCGTTTGGCCTGAGAGATGTGAACGGATGATGTAATGGTCTTTCTTGTAACTGGAAAGGGTCTTCAACGTTTATGGATCGACTGGCAATGTTGAACGAGATTTTGGCCCAAAATCCTAATGATGCGTTCGCGCGCTACGGCCTGGCCATGGAGTATTCGAAATCGGGCGAGGTTGAACAAGCCCTCGACGAATTCAACAAGCTTCTGGTCGCCAACCCGGATTACACGCCAGGATACTTTATGGCGGCACAAACGCTCGCTCGTGAAAACCGGACTGCAGAAGCCAAGAAGATGCTGAGTGAAGGAATCGCTTCCGCAAAGCGCACAAGCAATGCGCACGCGCAAAGTGAGATGGAAGCCATGCTGGCAGAGTTGGGCTGAGCTGGGGCTACTGGGAGGCCATTCTCGTCATCACTGCCTCCACAACCGAAGGCAACAACTGGTAAATCTTGACTGGGATGTGCATGTACCAAGGCACAATTACTTCTCTCTTCTTCTTCACGTAACCCGCAAACGTTGCGCGAGCTACGCGGTCCGCAGTAATTCCTCTCTGGGACTCGGGACGCACGTTCTTGACTTCGCGTCCCTGCACGGCATTCTGTGCAAAGCTGGTCGCGACGTATCCGGGGCAAACCGTCATGAGGTGTATGTTCGCGCCCACCAGCTCGATTCGGGCCGCTTTTCCAATG
>JBLNFC010000448.1:0-5465 GCA_050263355.1 Acidobacteriota bacterium | reverse complement strand
CTGCCTATTTCAGCTATGGTTGTTACTGCGGATTGTGTTGCTGTCGATGAATGCATATCTTGATGAACCTTGATCGGAAAGCCAGGTTTCAGCAGGCCCTTATCGAACCCGCCGATCAATGCCGCGTGACCTCGTTACATGCCCGCAAGCAACGCATACGGTTCACAGCCAAAGCAGATTACTGGTCGCTGCCTTCCTCGGATGACGACGAGCTCGAACACAGAATCAGAGCGCGAGACTTCCCGCTAGTTCTTCTCTAACCTGTCGTATGTCTCGCTCATCGCTGCCACCGGATTTATCTTCTCGTCGGCTTCAATCTCGAGGAGCATCGGCGGCGTATTCGGAGCCGAACGCAATAGTTGCATCGCTTCCGTCCAGTCAATCGTTCCGCTGCCCGGCCAAAGGTGTGAATCCTTATCTTTCCCGTTGTCGTGCAAGTGCGTCGAGCGAATATGCTGCTTCAGGATTTCGAATGCTTCACTCACGTTTCCCATAATGTGGGCGTGACCGATGTCGAAGCACACGCCGACGTCGTCGAAGTGACTCGTATGGATAAACTCAACCAACTTATCGGGTGTCGACATCTCGTTTGGAATGTTTTCCAGCAGCAGCCGGACGCCTAGCGGCTTAGCGAAAGCCCGAAGGTGCTCAATCGACGTCATGGCCGCCTCGAATTTGCGCTCGTCGAATGCTTCGTTCGGCCCTCCTAGATGTTGCACCAGGAAGCGAAAGGGAATCTGCTCGGCAATTTCGAGTGCGCGCTTGATTTCGTCCATTGCCTCAATCCGAGCCGCACGGTCGGTCGAGGTGACATTGATCGGCGGCGCACCGGCACGGCCGAATTCATAATCGGCGAACAACGGCGAATGCACCGAGTTCAACGGAATCCCGCTGGAACGGAACCAATCGGCAATTTCCCGCACGTGTTGTTTGCGATTCGCATAGTCCAGGTGTTGTCGCGCCGCAAAAATCTCGATTGTCTGCGCGCCCCCGCGCACCAATCCCTCGAGCAGCCCGGGATGCAGCCGCTCCTTGCTATAGACGTAGGTAGAGATTGCTCTCTGCATCAGTAGCCCAAAGCCTTTCCGTTATTCCGTCCGTCGCTGGCCCCTAATCGCCCACCGGTCTTGGAATCGATCTCGATGCACTCGGCGTCACCCCAGAAGTGGCGGACTTCGATTTTTTGTCCCTTACTCTCCAGAAGGTGTACCGTGTCGGGAGAAATTCGGTCCTCCACCATGATACTGTCCGGCAGCCATTGGTTGTGAAAGCGCGGCGCGTTCACGGCTGCCTGCATGTCAAGACCGTAATCGATCACACCCATCAGGACGTTGGCAACCGTGGTAATGATGGTCGGGCCGCCCGGCGATCCCACAACCAGAAACAGCTGCCCACCCTTAAGCACGATCGTCGGCGTCATGGCCGAGAGCGGACGCTTTGCGGGACCGATGGCGTTGGCGGGTCCCTGAATCAGTCCATAAGTGTTCGGTACGCCTTGCTTGGACGCAAAATCGTCCATTTCGTCATTGAGCAGGAATCCCAGGCCTGTCGCTGTAACTCTTGAGCCGAAGCTGTCGTTCAACGTTGTCGTTACGGCAACGGCGTTACCTTCAGAATCCACCACTGAATAATGTGTCGTGTTCTCCGGCTCGCGCGCGGCCAGCGCGGGTGAATGGGTGGAAGCGTACCGTTCCAGCTCACTAAAGACTGGCCGCTTCAATTCCTTGCTGATGCTGGCGTGCTCTGGATTGATCGACTCCCGCCAAGCGATGGCATACTTCTTGTCGATAAGCTGCGCCACAGGAATCTTCGCAAAATCTGGATCTCCCAGAAATTCGGCGCGATCGTAAAAGGCTCGACGAAAAGCTTCCGAGGTTACGTGAATCGATTCAGCTGACCGGTTGCCGAATTTCGAAAGATCGTAGCCTTCCAGAATGTTCAATATCTCGACCAGCGCTATGCCACCAGAAGACGGCGGAGGAGCGCTGATGACGTCGTACCCGCGATAGGTCCCACGAATCGGCTCACGCTCTTTCACGTCGTAATTAGCAAGATCATCCGCGCTGACCAGGCCGCCGCCTTTCTGAATGTCGGCAGCGATTTCTCGTGCCATGGCGCCGTGATAAAAGTCATCAGGATTCTTCGCGATTCGTTCCAGCGTTCGAGCCAACTCGGGCTGCCGGAAGACTTCACCCGGCCGATAGTACTTACCATCGCGCTGAAAAATGCGGCGCGACTCGGCGAACTTGGCTAGATCTGCGTCCCGGAAATCCTCCGCGTCCTCGTACGCAAGCGGGTAGCCGTCGCGAGCTAATCGGATCGCCGGAGCCATCACGCGCTCCAGCGGCAGCTTGCCGAATTTCTTTAGCGCATACACCATTCCCGCTACAGAACCCGGTACGCTGATGGCCTTGTAGCCAACCAGGCTCGCGTCTGGGATAACGTTTCCCTGCGCGTCGAGGTACATGTTTTCAGTCGCCTTCCCAGGAGCCTTCTCTCGGTAGTCCAGGAAGTGCGCCGCACCCGAGGCGGTGCGAATCAGCATGAAGCCACCACCGCCAAGATTTCCCGCTTGCGGATGCACGACCGCCAACGCGAACCCGACAGCGACTCCGGCATCCACGGCGTTGCCGCCGGCCTGCATGATGTCGACTCCCGCCCGGGAGGCCAATTCATGTACGCTCGTCACCATCGCATGCTGAGCATGCACGGGCCGCATTGGCGCCGCCCGTAACTTGCTGACGCTGCCCGGCAGCATCGCTGCCAAGAGCGACACGATCAGGAAATTGCGATGAAGTCGCATGAGATGTGGAACCGCTGCCGCAGTGAAACGCAGCGCTGTCCACGACGCCGGGAATTCCGCCGTCTGGGACTCTTGAGGCTAGCCCACGTAAGCAGCGACAGTCAAATAAGCTACTGTATGGTTCGCACTTTCTCCAAACTGCGACGCGAACGTGGTTCGACAGATGGCTTTAATGCTTCATTCATCAAATTCGCCGATCCGACAATTCATACCGTGGGCTTCATTACTGTGACCTTACTGTATGCGACGCGAAAGCCAACACGCTCGCTATTGCGCTGCGACACCGATCCTCCTTGCGTCACAATCACCGCCACTTCACATCCAGCTTCCGCTGCAAATTTCAGCCGTACTCCGAGCAGGGCTGTCTGAATACCGCGCTTGCGGAATTCCGGCAACGTGCCCGCTCCGAAAAGAGCGACGATGCGGTGCTCCGGGATGACCAGGCCTGCCCCGACACCGGCCATGACGCCATTAACTGAAGCAACAAAGGCAATCACGTTGGGGATTTGAAACAAGGGAGCGAGTAGAGCGTGAAAGCCTTCCGGTGGGTCCGCACTTTCATGAAAGCTGCGGGCGACGATGTCAGCAAACAACGACGCTTCGTCGGGCATCCCGGGGCGAATTTCAACGGCCGGAGCCGATGCTAGAAAATCCTCTCCTCGTCGGAGAGGTCGCCACAGGACGTTGTTCAATTCAGCGATGCCGTACCCTCGTTCTTTGAACATCTCAAAAGTTGCCGGATCGTGCACCGGCGTAAGGTCTACTTGCGAAGGTGCCGCGTGTGAACGGTAGAATGCCTCCACTTCGTCGAGAGCTTCGGGGGTGAATGGCCGGTCGAGACCCAATCCCACAGCGCGCCCCACGGGTGAACCGAGTCCAGCGAATATCATGTGACCGCCGCAGACCGCTTTGGACTCGGCGCCGATCTCAGGCCGCTGCTCCTGGTAAAGCGGTGCCAGATAGACTTGCGGCATCTCCTCTGCTGACTCCAACCGCCGTGCGAATGCCTTATCCACAAATTGCATTTGAAATCCTCTCAGGTTTTGAATGCTTGGAATGAACGGCGGGCGGGGCACACTTCGACCCACACCCAGATTCACTGCGGAGAGCAGACTAGAGAACGGCAGTCATAGGCAGAGGGTGCATTCTAGGTTGAGAACTTGTATTTGTCGATTGAAAAGAAGATGAACGCGACAAGCTTTCGAATCACGTAGGGACGGACGCCCTCGTCCGTCCGGCGGAGCGAAGCTCCGCTCCCACTGTTGAGGCCCACCAAAAAATCAGTAGGGACGGACGCCCTCGTCCGTCCGGCGGAGCAAAGCTCCGCTCCCACTGTTGAGGCCAACCAAAAATCACGTAGGGACGGACGCCCTCGTCCGTCCAGCGGAGCAAAGCTCCGACCCACTGTGGAGGACCACCAAAAATCACGTAGGGACGGACGCCCTCGTCCGTCCGGCGGAGCGAAGCTCCGCTCTGTAGCCAAAGTCTGCCCCCCATCACGCTTGCATGAGAAATCCCTCTGCTTCGCAAATTCCCGCTTCATCGAACCGCGACTGCCCGACTTCAGACTTGCTCCCGGGCTTCGCCGAGCGAGACCGTCACATCCATCTTTTTCTTGCCGCGATAAATCGTCATCCGCACCGAGTCCCCCGCGCGGTGATTATTCATGATCTGGGCGAGCGCTTGCTGATCGTCGATACGTTGCCCATCAATCGCGACGATCAGATCGCCACCAATCATGATCGGAATATTTCCCAGGTAGGCCCGCTCAGTACCTCCGCGTAATCCAGCCTGATCCGCGGCTCCCCCTTGCACAACTTGCACGATGAGCAGTCCATAGTCCGCAGGCAGTCCCATCTCTGCCGCCAGTTCGGGATCGATTGGAATCGTACGAATACCCAGTGCAGGGCGCCGAACGCGGCCCAGCGTGACCAGGTCGCCAAGCACTGCCTTAGCCGTATTAATGGGAATCGCGAAGCCGATGCCGGCGCTCTGGCCAACTCCGGAATAAATCATGGTATTGATCCCAATCACTTCGCCACGCCAGTTCATCAGCGGGCCCCCTGAATTGCCCGGATTGATAGCTGCATCCGTCTGAATGGCATCATCGATCTGCATCCCGTCCGGCTCGCGCACCGAGCGGATAGAACTCACGATTCCGGTGGTAAGCGTCCCGCTTAGTCCGAAAGGATTTCCAATCGCGTAAACCTTCTGCCCGACCTGCAGATTCCGTGAATCTCCGAGAACGGCGGGGGTGAGATTCGGCGCCTCGATTTGCACGATCGCGAGATCGTGCGCCCGATCGGTGCCCACAATTTTCGCGCGGTATTTCTTGCGGTTATAGAGCGTGACTTCCACCTGCCGGGCCTCGGCGATCACATGGTAGTTGGTGAGGATGTGTCCTTCTTTGTCGATAACGAATCCTGAGCCCTGGCCTTCCTGCGGCACCGCTCCGTAGAAGAAGTCGAAGGTCACTGCCTTGGAAGTCACGTTGACCACCGACGGAATATTCTTGCGATAAACCCCGATATTGTTTTGCTCTTCCGCGTCGAGACTGCCTCCGCCAGCGGCCTCAGTGATTTCCACGTGCTGCGGACGGCCGAGCCAGTCCACCGTTCGCAACGCACTGCGCCGGTAAGTCGTGAAGTAAAAAAACGCTCCT
>JBLNFC010000447.1:0-5175 GCA_050263355.1 Acidobacteriota bacterium | reverse complement strand
TTGGACAATTGAACGTTTGCTGTATCCGCTGAAATTGCAGAAACCCTATCCCGGAACTCCGGATGGACATCTGCCTGAGATCTACAAGCAAGTGCTTGATCCGCTCGACTCGCTCACCTACGTGGCCTCCCAAACCAAGAAGATCAGGCTCGGCACCAGCGTGCTCGACATGCCCTACCACAACCCCGTCGTGTTGGCTCGACGTCTAACCACCCTCGACGTGCTTTCCAATGGCCGCCTCTGCGTTGGTCTGGGCCTTGGCTGGAACAAAGACGAAATGGATGCCACCGGCGCCGACTTCGCCAAACGGGGCGCGCTGGCGGATGAATTTCTACCACTCCTCAAAGCCATCTGGACCACCAATCCAGTTGAGTTTCATGGAAAGTTTTTCAACGTGCCCAAGTCTTATATCAATCTCAAGCCCGTGCAGAAGCCGCATCCTCCCATTTATCTCGGGGCATTTGTCCCGGCGGCGCTCAAGCGTCTGGCAAGATTGGCCGATGGATGGAACCCGGTCTTTCTGCCTGTGCCGGTCATGGCGGAAATGTTCGGCAATATAAAGAAGATGGCACAGGAAGCCGGGCGCGATCCGTCGACCATCGTAATGGTGGTCCATGCGGCACTGGAAATCACCGACAAAGCCTTAGACAAGGACCGTGCGATCTTTTCTGGTTCCCTCGAACAAATCAGTGACGACGTGAGGGCCTGCGCGAAGATTGGCGCCGACGAAGTCTTCTTCGATCCTGCGTTTGCTCCCGGAGGGCAATCGCTCGACCGCTGGCTGTCTCTGCTGGACCAATTGCGTGGGATGATGACTGTGTAGTCCGTGGCTTGCATCTTCTAGAACTTGCCCCAGGCAGTGATGCGCCCTGGAGTGATGCGCAGCACAGGAGCATCTTCCGCGAGCATATCGGCGTCGTATTGCGGATACTTCGCGCGCAGCAACTGAATTGCCCGCTCGCGTTCGGCTAAATCGGAAACCAATTCGGCTTCCCCTCGCACCAGCACGTACCAGAGGCGCGTCCAGTCCTCGTCATAGTGATCCACGAGCAACGCGACCCGCGGTGTCTGCGCGATGTTCTTCAGCCGGGTCAGGCTGTTGACCGCGACCCGCTTCGGCTTGCGATCGATCGCCGAATAAAAAAGTGAACCGTCGCACACAAAGCAGATAGGCACCAGGTGTGGACTTCGTTCGGCGTCGAGCGTAGCCAGGCGTGCCACCCGCGCTGCTTCCAGCTTTACGCGAGTTTCGGGCGAGATCAGCGGAAGCTTTTCAGTCATGGGATAATGCCCGCAACATTCTAGTCTTCTCGGGCGCTATCGTTGCTATGGCCGACTGCACTCGCGCTACGATAGATTCCTGAAAATGACCAACGAATTCAAGCGAAAGAAGCCAGGCAGGAAACATGCTGACACTGCCCAGCTCCGCCCCATTGGTGTAATCCACTCCAGCATCAAGTCTCGCAGTGAAGCCCCGAGGCAGGGAACCGAGGGCGCTCCCGACGTCTGGCTCGAAGTACACAGGTTTGCGGCAGAAGCGATGGATGGACTATCGGTGGGCGACGAGATCATCGTCGTGACCTGGTTGCACCGCGCCCGGCGAGACGTCATGAAGGTTCATCCCCGCTCCGATCCACGGCGTCGGCTTACCGGTGTCTTTGCGACCCGCTCTCCTGACCGGCCGAATCCCTTGGGCCTTCACCCGGTCACGGTGCGCAGAATCGTAAAGAATCGATTACGGATCGGGCCCATCGAAGCCATCGACGGCACGCCTGTTGTGGACATCAAGCCAGTGCTTTGCGAGGTGCAAAAATCGTAAACACTAACGTGATGTCAGCGCTCGTCTGAAGCGCTTCTTCCGCTTGAGCTCACGGCCACCTTGACCGGCGTTTTCGTTACTGAGGGGCCCTATTCTTCAGTGCACCGCGAGCGCGGCGTCTACTGGGGATGTGTCAGAGGCCTTTTTGCAGATTGCCTCCACCATTCCCCTGAAAATCATCACGTGAATCGGATACAGAATCCACCAGTAGAGTTCGCCGAGCAATCCGCGTGGCTCGAACCACGCACAGCATCGGACAAGCGTGCCACCAAGAGGATGCGGCAGAACATGGAACTCGAGCCAGGCGCAGCCCGGAACCTTCATCTCAGCACGTAGAAGAAGACGCTGACCCGGGACCAGGTCCTGAACGCACCAGAAATCGAAGTGATCGCCGCGGCTGAGCCGTGCGTTTTTACGAGAGTGTCGCAGACCAACGCCGCCCAGCATGCGATCTATCCACCCACGCGCTCGCCACAAGACATTACCGTACAGATAGCCGTTTGAGCCGCCGAGTTCTGTGATTACCGCGAACACTTCGGCGATCGAAGCGAGGGTAACCTTCTGGCGAACATCGCACAGAATTCCGTCCCGCCTGATGGCAATGTGTGTCGGATGCGAAGGAAGATTTTCGATGAGGGTCTGGTCCGGCAGCATTCGCGTCAAAGTTTTGGCGACTGCATCCGGGTACGACATCGGACGGATGCCCGGGAACAATTGCGATGCTTGGGAACTTCGGCAAACGACTTCCGTACGAAGACCCTCGACCAGGGGACGTGAGATGGAAGTGGGGATGGGTGTAACTAATCTTAGCCAGTAAGAAGAGAGTCGCGGAGTCAAAACGGGTACGCGCAGCAGATATCGTCTGAGTCCTCGCGCTTGGGCGTACTTGAGCATCATACTGCGGTAGCTTTCTACGGTTGCACCACCGATCTCGACCACTTTGCCAATCGACTCTGGACAATCAAGAGCTGCGGCCAGATAGTCAAGAGTGTCATCAATAGCGATCGGCTGTGTCGCCGTTACGACCCAGCGGGGACAGATCATGACGGGAAGACGCTCCGTCAAGTAACGAACTAACTCAAAGGAGACGCTTCCATTTCCCACGATGATCCCGGCACGGAACTCAGTCAGTGCAGGTCCAAACTTGCGCAGCACTTCGCCGGTTTGGTGACGGCTTCTAAGGTGCGCCGAGACGTGCGAGTTCTCAGAGGCCAGCCCGCCGAGGTAGATGATCCTGCGTACGCCTGCCTCTCGGGCAGCAACGGCGAAATTCCTTGCAGCCTGCACATCGCGTTCCTGAAAGTCGCTGCTGCCAGCCGACATCGAGTGGACAAGGTAGTAAGCGACATCGATTCCTTCCATGGCGCAGGCGAGAGATTGCGGTTGCAAGCAGTCCGCTACCACAATGCGCGTCTCCTGGTGAGCGGATGTGACCCGCTGCAGGTCGCGCACCATGCACGTGACTTCGTGCCCCAAAGCTACCAGGCGGCAAACGAGTTTGCTTCCGATGTATCCGGTGGCGCCGCTAACTAGAATTTTCATACTGAAATCGAATTCAACCGCCAGATTTTGAAGTTTAGCAGCGTGGCAAAAGCAACCCACAAGCCGTAGGGCACCAAAAGCCAGGACGCCAGAGACGAGAATGTCCGGAACGCCAGAGCAGTCGCTATGATCGACGCGAGAAGCAAGCCGATATCAACCAATGCCAAGTCCGGACGGCGCAGGCCGAAGAACAAACCCGACCAAGCTAGATTAAGCGCCAGTTGCGCGAAAAAGAGAAGGAGCGCCACTCGTGAGCCACTCCATCCCGCGGCCCTCCACACTAACCACGCGCTCAAGGCCATCAGCAGGTAAAGCGTCGACCACACTGGAGCAAAAATCCAGCTGGGCGGAGTAAAAGATGGTTTCCGCAGGCCGGCATACCAGGTATTCACCGAAGATGACGTCCAGAATGAACCGATCGCCGCAACTCCAAAGCAAGCCACGACGAATAGCAGGAGCACAAACCAACGATTCTCCAAAAATCTAACTCCGGCGTTGAATTTTACACGCCACTTCGCATGCCTGCTCAGGTGAGGGAGAGCAAAGCTCTCCCCCTGAGTTGACGTTTACCGCGCGCGGACCGGTACCGAATCCTGTCCCCACCGATGCTGAATACCCTTGAACGACACGGCTTGATAAAGCGCGGCCAACCCGACCAGCAAATAAACCACTGAGCTGAGTGTGGAGACCTCGCCGAACCTCATGCCAAAAATAGTGGCAACGAGATCGAAATGAGCAACGCCCACCAATCCCCAGTTCAATCCGCCCACCACCAGCAGTACCGCAGCGACTACATCTATAGCTTTCATTTGTTACTCTCCTTTTGCTGTCGATCCTTGGGATCGAAAAGTCTCTCGGCCACTAGGGCCGATCAATTTCTTTCGCAGAACACTGGACGGGGATCGAGCACAAACTTCCTCCCCTGTCCTCGATCTTCCGTCCAGCATTGCCACCAGTTCCTTACCTCTAGGTGCGATATAGTGACTATAGAGAAAATTAATGTTCTCCTAATTCAAATCGTTCGCTGGTTATCAGTTCGTGTGAGCACTAGTTAAAAAATAGGCTTGTCCTGGTACTGGCAGGAAAAGAGGGATTTGGCGATGTCGCTGAACAAGACAATTCTCGAAGGGCTGCAGCCGTATGCGTTGGGCGAGAAACTCCGGACGCTGAGGCTGCGAAAGAGCATGGGCTTGGTGGAACTCGGCAAGCACACGGGACTCTCGCCCGCGATGCTCTCGAAGCTGGAACGCGGCAAGCTCTTTCCCACCTTGCCGACCCTGCTGCGCATCGCCATAGTATTCGGAGTGGGGCTGGAACATTTCTTTACTGACGAACGTAAACGCCACGTGGTTGCCGTCGCGCGCAAGAAGGAGCGCCTGCGGTTTCCCGAGACTACAGGTGCTGGCAGTATCGCTTATAGGTTCGAGAGTCTCGACTTCAAAGCCACCGACCGCAAGCTGAACGCTTTTTTCGCCGAGTTTGAACCGATTGCGTCGGAGAAGATTCGTCCTCACCAACATCCGGGCGTGGAATTGCTATATCTGATTTCGGGAAACCTGGAGCTCACGATTGGCTCCGAGCTATTCACTCTGGAAGCAGGCGACTCGGTCTATTTCGATTCTGGAGTACGTCACAGTTACCACCGCGCCAGCAAGACTTCTTGTACAGCGGTGATCGTCACAGCTTGAGGCAATTGCCCTGCGAAAACCACTATTGCCTCCCATATGGCATCGTCTAGAAACGCGGAGCAGTATCCGGGTCGATGATTCCGAGACTCCTCGAAGCGATGTCCCAAGCTTTCCCGCTGAATCATC
>JBLNFC010000446.1:0-6892 GCA_050263355.1 Acidobacteriota bacterium | reverse complement strand
TCAACAACCTGGAGATCACGAACAATATTGATCTGCCGCGTCCAGTGCGGACCCGGATCATGCTGACTTCGTCTTTAGAGACATTCAGCGTGGGAAACACGATTGTGATCAGCCGAGGGTTGATTGACGTGCTTCCGGACGAGGCTTCCCTGGCCATGATTCTTTCGCATGAGCTTGCGCATATCGTGCTGGGGCAGAACCTGGGCAGCAAGTACGCGTTCAACGACCGCATGCTGTTCTCGGATGAATCGACTTATCAGAATCTGGGTTTCCGTCACAGCCCGGAAGAGGAGAATTCGGCAGACAAGAAGGCGGTGGAACTGCTGAAGAACTCGCCGTATAGCCAGAAGCTGGACAGCGCCGGATTGTTTCTACGCGCGCTCGCGTGGCGTGCTCCTCAGCTCACCAGCTTGTTGATGCCTCACCTGGGCAATGGATTAACCGACAACGGCATCGTGATCCGCATGCCCGACGTGATGAACGCAGCGCCCAAGCTCGACGTAAACAAGTTAGATCAGATCGCCGCTTTGCCGCTGGGCGGACGGGTGAAGATGAACGCCTGGGACAATCACGTGGAACTGGTCAAGAGCCAGCCCGTGGCCATCACTTCGCCGCGAGAGAAAATGCCGTTTGAAGTGACGCCGTTCTTGCCGCGCCTGGCTCGGATGAACGCCAATCCAGCAGACGCGTCGACCACGGCAGCGGCGGCGAAACCGGCAAACTAGCGAGAGTCGATTTAAGTACGAGTTGCAGTAAGCGCAGGCCGGGAACCGGAAGTTTGGCTTTTCTTAACACAGGGAAATCTCAATTAGTTAGGAAGGGGTTCGGTTCCCACCTTCGACCATTGTCCCAGCCAGTTGTGGGCCTCAAGCCCGGCGTAGGAGATTGGGCTAGGGATCCTCGCAGGTTCTGAATATCAAGCCGCGCGACCAGGGGACACTGACTTTCGTCGTCGCCCACTCGGGCTATCTCTCTGCCGAAGAGAGCCATTCTGTATGGCCACGTGCTGGTGCATTCTCCTTACCAAGGTGATGCCAATGCCGTACCCTTCTCCAGCCCTCAAGGACATCCGCCAAATCGGACCAAAGCGTGACAGGAACATTTCCGGAATTTGCTCTGCCTGTGGGACTGCGTTGCTGGCGTGGCTGGAAGATTCCGAAGCAGCAAAGCCTTCTCTTCCGGACAGACTTGATGCGGTATTTAAGGCTCATGTGGCTGAGTGCCATCCGCGACCCGCCGATCATGCACGCAGGTTGCCGGCCGCGTAACGCACACTCCCTCTCCGTGGCTGGCCCGGGATGCTCTGCAAAATTCCGCTTTATCTGAGTGACAAGATGGATGAGCTATCAGGCAGCGGGCGCGGTTTCGTCGACTGAAACTGCGGCTGGCTCGGATGGAGAGTTGGGCGTAAGCAGAGGCCAGCCTTTGCGCAAGACGTAGTCCAGCCACGCACCCGCCACTTGTGAGGTCAGGACGGCCGCGACAACGAGCGTCGTGAAGAATTTCGGGCTGATGATCCCCGCATCGAACGCAACGCTTGCCAGCACGATTCCAGGACCTCCACGGGCGTTGGTTGTGATGGCTAGGTTGACCAGATCAAGTCCGCGAAAGCCTGCGAATCGCCCGGCCAGCGACACGGACAGGATTTTGACGATGCAGCTTCCAAGAATGAAGGCCACCATCATCCATAGCGAGACGCCGCGAATCAGATCGAGTTTCAAACCAACGATGGCGAAGTACACAGGAATGAAAAACCCGAAGGCTACCTTTCCGATTGCTTCCAGCGCGTCGGCGAAAAGTCTGCGCTTCTTGTGAACGACCGCGAATCCGGCGAGAAAGGCAGCAAACACCAGGCTCACATCGAGCGCACCGGCAACTACGCAGTAACCAAGCAAAACTGCCATTGCGTAAGCTACAGGCGCGTGCCTGGCGATCACGTTGAAGCGGGCCTTGTTGATTCGCTTTACGAGGCGAGGGACGAGGGTAAGCCCAAGCGCAAAAAAGACGACGGTTGCCCCCAGGTGATATGCCATGTGCCTGGGATCGAGAGCGGTTCTTCCCGCCAGAGCTGTGGCCACGGCTAGCGCCAGCCACAAGCCAATGTCTTCCAGTACGGCAACTCCCAAAACTAGTCGTGCGAAGCGGGTGTGGAGAATTCTGAGGTCAGCGAAGATTTTGGAAACGACCGGCACCGAGGTGACGGCGACGCCAACAGCCAGAATAATGATCAGGGAGAGACGATTGCCATTGGGCCCGGCTAACGACGGATGGATCAGCCAGGGACCGAGTACGAGAGCAAGCAGGAAGGGTATGCCAGTTCCGACAATCGTGAGCCAGCCTACTTCGCGGCGCTCCTCCCGGGTGAAGAGTTGTTGGGTTTCCGCGCCGGAAAGGAACATGAGCAGGAGCAAGCCGAGCCAATAAACAAAGTCGAGAATGTCTTTGTGCTGGCTGGCGGCGTGGCCCAATCCTGCGGCGAAGGGCAGCCGTCCGATGAGAGCCGGCCCCAATACGACGCCCGCCAGGATTTCGCCCACAACCTTGGGCTGGCGCAACCTGACGAAGAGCCATCCCAGCAACTGGGCGGTAGCCACCAGAGCTAACAATAGGAAAAATATCGTAGTTAGATCGGCGTTCGACATCCTGAGCGCATCTCCCGCAGCTTGGATGCGGTCGCCCCAAGAACGTTGGCTAGAAAGCTTGTCCTGTAGTGGGCTTCTGGGTACGGGCGCGCAATATGTCAGAGAGCAAATCGGGCTGCCCTTGAAGCCGCTCTAAATGTGGGTTCTTTTCTCCATCGTGATAAGGGATGGAATAGGTCCTGAAGAACTGCTTGTTTTCGACGATCAGTTCGATCGGCTGCTGGCTGTTGCGCGCAGTGCGAATCGCATCGTGTAATCTCTCAGGGGTCCAGCGGCGTCCGTCTACCGCGATCAGTTTCATGCCCGGACCAAGGCCCGCCTGATAGGCCGGAGAACCCGGAATGACGTCATCCAGTTCACCATCTTTCTTGATCCGAAAGCCAAGCGAGTAGAAGAGATTTATGCGGTCGTTGAGCTTCTCAGCGGCGGCGGAAAAACTATTTGGCTTGTCGGTATATACGAGACGCCATCCACCCTGCTCGATTCCGGCAAGCGGTGCATGCGGTTCGATAGAGTTAACACGATTTCGCAAGAGTGCTGCCCAGTCGAATGGAGCGACTGCGTTGAGGGCTTTCACGATGTCATCGAAAGTGTAGGTGACGACCTGCGGGGGGCCACTCTGCCCACCATGGAATGCGCGACAGAAGTCGTCGAGCGAGCGCGTGTTGTGCGTTAGTTGCCGAATCCTGGTGTCCACTTCCAACCAGATCAAATCGCCCTCGGAGTAGTAGTCGAGACTACGACGCCAGCTCTCCCACTCGGGTCCCATGAGGCGAAGTATCTGTACCGATCTAGCGGTGTCTTCCAAAGGGCGCCAGGTGCGACCGGCAGTGTGGTCCATGGCAGCAGCGGTTAAAGCGAGTGCCTCGCGATACTGCTCGGGCGACCACAATCCCGACCGCGCGGTGAGGATGTTTCCGAGATAATCGGTGAGGCCCTCATATACCCAGAGCAGTTCCCCGATCATAGGCTCCTGGTAATTGGGCGTAGCCAGTCCGGCGGGCCGCCGGTATTTACCATTCCAGGAGTGAACGAACTCATGCGGCAGCAGACCCGCCTCGAGCAAGTGAAGCCCCGGGTTGATGAGCGTTCGCTCGCCAACGCTGTTGTCGCTGGACTCGTGATGCTCTACCCCGTGATGCCCCACCTGATCGCTCAAGGTGAGCAGGAAGTCGTAGTGTCGATAATGACGCGCGTCAAAGAGGACTCCGGTTTCCGCCACAAGGTTTTGGTAAGCGGTTAGATCTTGCTGGGACATCGCGAGACTCGCGTCGCTTTCTCCGACCATATCGATCACGTGCTTCGGATCCTGGGCCGGGGCGAGCGGAACCTGACGAAAGTGACTGCCTGCTATCAGCGGCGAATCTACGAGCGTGGTCAGGGAGACTGCATCAAATTCCACCCGCGGACCGTCCTGATGCGCAACTCGTAAAGCGGTGCCGAACTTCCAACCTTGTGGCAGGATGACGGAAGCCGCGACCTGCACCGCATCGGAGCGGGCCCCCTGCGGGTAAAGAAGAACTTGATTCCAGTTGAGGTCGAGCAACTGAGTGGAGGCTGCCGCGCCGGTTGCTCCGGCGCTGTCGTTCGTAGTTATCTCGTCCAGCGACGCTGTGATCTCATTGACGCCCACAGGGACATTGACGTGGAAGGCATACATATCGACAGGATCACGCTCCCAGGCGAGCGGCTTCCCTGCTGCTTCAAAACGAAGTCCGGTGAGATTCGCAATCGGCCCCGAGGGTCGATGGTTGCCGGGAATCCACTTGGGATAGACCAGAGTGAATGCTCCCGGATTAGCAGGAATCGTCAGCCGGGCGTGGAAGATGTTTCGCGGCGCATCCGTTGCATCCACGTCTGCATGAATGAGAGACGCACCGTTTGCGGCAGCGAAAAGACCTGGATTGCAGAGGACAAATAAAAGCAGGAGAGAAAGCAGCAGCTTGCCCAATTACGATGTCCTTCTTCGACGCGGCTTGTCGCGCGCCTGATTGTGAATAAACTCGGAGGTCCGTGAAATGTCATCCGCGTGGGGCTGGATGCTCAATCGCACAGCCCGATCCAGCAGTGCGAAACCTCACTTGAGCTAATTCGCGGTTCAACTAGTCACCGGGAGCATTGATGCAAAAACAGAAGCTCTCAGCGTCCGCGAGTTTCCATATAGATCCCACGGAGCCGAGAGCTTAAAGGAACCGGGCAGCAACTGCAAGACGCTCTACGCGCGCGCTGCTCGTTTTTTGAAGTAAGCAAGGCCCAACCCTGCGATTCCGATGACCATTAACTCCACCGATCCGGGTTCCGGGACCGGCGTGGGTGGCTTGGGCGGCTTCGGTGGTTTCGGGTTAGGCGGACAGTGCTTCTCTTTGGACTCTTCGTCCACAATGCCCAAATCATGTTCATGCTTCTCTTCGGCAGGAGTTTCGCAACCAGCACCTCCGCCGCCACCGCCACCGGGACCGCTGCCACCGCCGAAGCCTCCGGCTCCAAAAGGTGGTGGGAACATTGGACCTGATCCGTATATCGCGGGACCGCCGGGTCCAGCAGGCGCGCCACCTGGATTACCGGGTGAGGCGAGCAAAGCCGTCTGATATTGCGCGGGGAACGTGACAAATGCGGGCGGGACGGAGGCCGGGGGTTCGACCTGGTCGAGTTCAACCATGGACGGATCTGGTTCCGGGGAAACGGCCAGCTGCTTTCGCACGGAGATGCGATTGGCGCAGCGCGTACGCCCGGTGATATTTCCGTCGGAAATGACCTTTTCGCCTGCCTTGAGGGGATGTTTTTTTCTGGTCCAGAAAATGTGCCCACTCTTACGATACGAGAGGTAGACCAGGGTAGGCTTCTCGATCTGACTTACGCGGGCGCGCTCAAAGTGGAATCCGGCGTAGTGTTCCGCAACCGCTGGATCGCGCAAAACGGCATCGCGCAGTTCTGCAGCATCGCGCACTCCTCCGGGCACGACGGAGTAGTTGTACGCGGGCCTGGTCATTTTCCTGGTTACAACCGGACGGCTGATGGGTCCGGCCAGAACAGCTAGAGGCTTGGTGACATTGGACGACCGCTCGGTTGGAAGATTCTGAAATGAACTATGAATACGGTTAACAGCAATCCAAGAAGCGGTACAAAAAACAGCTAAGATTCCCGTCGCAATGCCGACTCGACGAAGCAACCGTATACGACGCCAGCCACGAGACCTTCTGCGGCGCACACGTCTACCACCTGGATAATCCACTCACTACTCCTCTCACGAATAACCTGGTCTGGCCTCGGGGAGCAGCACTCATTACGAAGCAGTTACCGTTCCATCCCGGTCCGTCACCGACGTGGCGCAAGTGACAGATTTCCAAGCGCAAAGGGCCAGCTTCTTTTCCATGCTGGAAGATGTGGACAGTTTATTTCACACCAGAGTAGTAGTTTCAATAGGCAAGTCGTGCCATGGCGTTCCAAAGTGGGAACCTCCCGAAGTGAGTCGGTCGTTAGGAGGCCAGCGTGGCGGCCAATCCGGAGGCAAAATACCGTGCTTCACGTATTGAACGGGACAGCGGAAATCGGAAGGATAAGACTGCAAGCAAAGGTTTAAGATTATGAAAAGGGTAAGCCCTGTTTCCTCACTCTGGCTGATGTTGTTCTTCGGGGGAGTTCTAATTTTGGCGCTGGTTGTAACCCTAGCGTGGCATTTTCTCCACTTCGGCAAAGCGCTGTAGTCTCGGCACTCTGAGGTTGTTACACTCGCGAGCACAAATGTGAAGGCGATACATGATTAATGGCGGGCATGTGTTGTTCTATACCGATGATCCCGAGAGTGACCGAGCGTTTTTCCGGGATGTGCTGAGCTTCCCTTCGGTGGACGTGGGAGGTGGATGGTTGATCTTCAAGCTTCCGCCGGCGGAGGCTGCATTTCACCCGTCCGAGGGACATGGCTCCCAGGCACACGGCGGCCGCCAGCTTCTTGGAGCCGTCCTTTACCTCATGTGCGATGACCTGCAGAAAACACTCAAGATGCTGGCTGCGAAGAACGTTGAGCACTCTCCGATAGAAGAGGCCCCCTGGGGCATTAAAACGACGATCTCTTTGCCCAGCGGCGGCGAGGTGGGTCTGTATCAGCCGAAGCACCCCACTGCGTATGACCTGAACTCACCGGAATGAAGTCATCCCAGAATTTTGTTGCCGTGTCCCAACCAGCCGATTCGTAAACGCCGAGAAGGCGGAGAACTCCGTAAAGGACGCTTGGATCCGTTTTAAGTGCTTGT